>CAZFGM010000203.1:0-10657 GCA_964518515.1 uncultured Alcaligenaceae bacterium
ACGCCATCCTCATCTGGGTCTTTCTCTTGCCGGGCCGGCAGTTTTACGAAACGAGCGAGACGCATTCCAAGATTCTCATCCTGTTCGACGTGTCCGACAGCATGCTGACGGTGGACGATATTGCCGCCGTGGGACAGGACCAGTCCACCTTGCTCAGCCGCCAGGACAAGATTCTCAAATTCCTGACCGCCAAGGCGGCCGACAAGGACAGCTTCTTGGAACGCATCCTGGCGAGCTCGCCGGTGGAAATCTACCGCTTCGGCAAGGTCCTGGACGAGGCCAACGCCAAGAAATACCCGCGCGGCAAGATCTGGGCCGAGGACGAATGGCGCCGCCCCGACGGCACGCTGTTTAATGAATGGACCGATTTCCTCAAGCCGGACCCCAAAAAGGTCAAGATCGACGACAACCTCGACGACCAGGAAAAAAAGCAGCGGCAAAAACTACGCGACCTGATCGAGGACCTCAAGACCGGCACCAACGTCGGCGGCGCCGCCCCGCAACTGGCCCGCCTGGAAGGCGGCAGCTACCTGCAGGCCATCATCATCGTCTCCGACGGTCAGAGCAACGTCGGCTCCGAGGAGTCCATCCGCGAGTTCCTCGGCCGCGTCGGCTCCGCCAAAAACCCCCCCCACGTGTTCACCATCGGCGTCGGCGATTACCGCCAACCGGTCAGCATCCGCGTCGATCCCCTGGGCGCCCCGGAATGGGCCCGGCCCGACGACAAATTCCTGGTCAAGGTCCCCGTCGTCGGCGCCGGCCTCGTCGATCAGGAATTCGACTGCACCCTGGAAATGAGCAAGATCATCAAAGTCGGCGACAAGGAAAACGTGGTGGACCGGAAAGTCCTGCCCGTCAAGAAGGGCAAATTCAAGGGGGTCGGCGATTTCCCAAAGGACGAGGTCGATTTCGAAATCGACCTGGGCACCCTGTTAAATATCAATCCGGAAAAGGATGAAAAAGGCCTCCTTGAGGGAATCTGGCGGTTTGTGGCCAAGGTGCCGCGCGCCCAAGGCGAGGTCTTCCCCAAGAAGGAACACGTCAGCGCCCCGGTCGATGTGCTGGTGCAGAAGCGCAAGCTGCGCGTGTTGTTGTTCGCCGGCGGCCCGTCGCGCGAATACCAGTTCCTCCGTACTTTGTTCTACCGCGAGGTGCTGGCCAAGCGCACCGAGATGGCCCTGTACCTGCAGACCGGCCGGGAAGAAAACGTCGATCAGGACGTGGACCCCGAATGGTTCCTGAAATACTTCCCCGACACCTTGAAGCCGAACCCGGCCGAGAAGCACCATACCCTTGCGGACTACGACGTCATCGTGGCGGTCGATCCGGACTGGACGGCCCTGCCGCCGGAAAACCTCAAGCTGATCAAGGATTGGGTGAGCAATCATTCCGGGGGCGTGATCTTTGTCGCCGGCCCGGTGCACACCTTCCACCTGCCCCGGCCGGGCGGCTTAGATCTGTCGCCGATCACCACCATCTTCCCGGTGGTCCTCAAGGACAGCCGGCTGCACGGCCTGGGCATCGGCCACGACCCGAGCCGGCCGTACTATCTCGACTTCACCAAGGCCGCCCGGAATTTCGAGTTCCTCAAGCTCGACGAGGCCGGCGACAGCCCCATCGAGGGCTGGGACCGCTTCTTCTGGGGCGAAGGCAAGAACCCCGAGCCGGGCAAGGACGCCAAGCCGGTGCGCGGCTTTTTCAACTACTACCCGGTGGAAAAACTGCGGCCCGCCTCCGAAGTCATTGCCAACTTCCTCGGCCCGCAGTCCTCACGCATCAACGACGGCAAGGACCCGCAGCCATTTATCGTCAGGCTCCCTGTCGGGAACGGCAAAACCCTGTACATCGGCTCGAGCGAGACGTGGCGGCTCAGGCACTACAAGGAAACCTTCCACGAGCGCTTCTGGATCAAGCTGTCGCGCTTCATGGCGGCGGGGACGTCGCAGCAGAAAAGTTACGGCTATATTCCCTTGCCCGGCTCCATCCCGGTCGGCACGTTGAATTTCGAGGCCCGGCTCAAGGGCGAAGACCTGCAGTTCCTGCCGCGCGACACGCTGCCCACGGTCAAGGTCAAGCCCCCCAAGGATGCCGCCGAGCTCAAGGAATTCACCCTCAAGGCCAAGGCCACCCAGGGAGACTGGAACGGCTGGTTCCAAGGCACCTACAAGATCAAAACCCCCGGCGATTACGAATTCACCATTCCCATCCCGGGAACCAAGGACGGCTCGGTCGGCAAAAAGCTCACGGTGAAGAAACCGAACCCCGAAAAGGACAACCTGAAAAACAATTTCACCACCCTGTACCGGCTGGCCACCAACGCCCAGCCGGTGCTGAAACGGTCGCGCGACCTGGAAAAGGCGCTGTTGGCGTCGGCGGCCAAGGTCGAGGACAGGGACACCGAGGGCCAGCGCCTGTTCCTCGAGGTCCAGTACGCCGACCTGGTCCCCGATTGCCTGACGGCCCTGGAGCCCAAGAAACAGCAAACCAAGGGCCGGACCATCGACCTGTGGGACAAGGGTTTCTGGGCCAAGGGCGACAGCCCCGACTTCTTCCACGTGCACTCGTGGATGCTGTTGATTTTCGCGCCGATCGTGATCGGCCTGGCCGGCATGGGCATCCTGTTGTTCATGAAGCGCTATATTGAAGCGGCGATTTTCATTGGTGCCGGCCTGGTCCTCGCCCTGATCATGTTAGTTCTCGGCGACCTGGACTGGGACGTCATGGAAGTCAACGTCTCCTGGATCATGCTCGTGGTAATAGGCCTGCTGTCAATGGAATGGCTGGCACGGAAGTTGTTGAAACTGGCGTAACACAAGGAAAATTCGAAATTCGAATATCGAAATCCGAAACAAATTCGAAAATCGAAGTTCGAAATTCGAAAACGGGGAGGGTTGGTTTCGGAACCTGGGTTCGCGAAACCCTTTCCCGACAGATTGCAACAGTCTATTTTTTGGGTTTTGAATTTCGGATTTCGAATTTGTTTCGGATTTCGATATTCGAATTTCGAATTTTAGGAAAGTCATGGCTACAGCGACTCCTCCCCTTCGGCACTTTGATCGAGCGGCGGCCCAGCGGCGCGTGCGGCATCCGTTGCAGGCCGTGCGCGGCTTGATTCGCCGCTATGTCGCGCTGGAAGGCGCGGGCGTGGCGATCCTCTATCTGTGCCTGTGGTTCTGGATCGGCCTGATCCTGGATTACGGGGCGTTCCTGTGCTTCGGCTTCGACTGGATTCAGGAGTTGCAAGGCAGCTCGGAAGTGAAAGGCAACACCGACTGGTGGATTCGTGTGGTGCTCTTGGTGGGCCTGACCGGCGGGCTGCTGGCTCTGGTGGCCCTGAAGGTCATCTGGCGGCTGTCGCGCGAATTCCGCGACGACGCCCTGGCCCTGGTGCTGGAACGCCGCTTTCCCCGCGAGCTGGGCGACCGCCTCATCACGGCCGTGGAAATGGCCGACCCGGCCATGGCGAAAAAGTACGGCTACTCGCAAGAGCTGGTGGACAAAACCGTCCAGGACGCCGCCGACCGGGTCGAGCGCCTGCCGGTGGGCCAGGTGTTCAACTGGACGCGCCTGTGGTACCTGGGCCTGTACGGCCTGGCCGGCACCGTGGGCATGTACCTGTTCGTCGTGATCGCCTCCAGTATCTGGGTGCTGGCCAGCGAGGACAACGCCTCGCCGCTGACGGCCATCGGGCGGTTCCATAACGTCAGCGCCATCTGGTTCGAGCGCAACATCCTCTTGCAAGATTCCTACTGGCCGCGCAAGTGCTATCTGGAAGTGGTGCGCTTCCACGGCTCGAAGAAAGACGCCAACGAGATGCGCGTCGGCAAGGAAGAGCTGCGCCGGCCGGACATCCAGGTGCGGGCCTTCAAGTGGGTCGTCGCCGACAGCAAGGTCCGGGGCGGCTGGCGGCCGCTGCGCTGGTCCGACCTGGCGCGGGTGGAAGGGCACTCGGATCGCCCCCTCATGGCCCAGTATTTCGACGAGGGGCTGCCGGCCCGCGTGGTCATTCCTCCGGACTGGCCCGGCTGGATCATCGATTTGGACGACCTGGACAGCAAGGTGTCGCTCGACCGGATGCCGAAAGGGTGGCAAGGCAAGTCAGCGGGCTTTATTCACGAGGCCCGGCAAAAGAAAGACCCCGAGATCGCCGACCTCAACGCCGCTTTCGGGCCGTACCTTGACCGCCTCCTCGATTGGCGGACCTGGACGATGGACCGCCTCGAGCAGCAATTGAACGAGTACGACGGCAAGGTGGCGCGGGCCCTGGAAATAGATGAAGTTCTTGCAGATTTAGTTTTAGCTGCGAGTACGGTGGGTTTGCTTGGTTCGAACGGGGGACAAGAGCCGGTATTGGCGGCCTCGGCACTTATCCCCGAAAGATTCCCGGGAAAGGTTCCTCAAAAGGGTTCCTACGAGGCCCTGCGACAGATTTTCAAGAAGCTCGAGAAGCTGGCCGCCCAGGGCGGCATGAGCCGCACCTTGCGCATGCTGCCCATCCCGGAGCGCGTCTACGTCTCCTTCCGCGGACAGACCACCAAGAGCGAGGAACCCGTGCACTGGCGCGCGGACAACGGCAACAAGTTCGCCATCAGCACCAGCGAGCTGAAAGAATCGGTGCGTTTCACGGTCCAGGCCGAGGATTACTACACGCCGTCCAAGAAGATCGCCCTGGTGGCGCCGCCGTCCTTTCAGGACGTCAGCGCCGACATCGAGGCGCCGGCCTACCTGTATTACCGCGTGCCCGGGCCGCAACCGCAGCTGGCCGGCTGGCGGCAAAAATTCCACGCCCGCGCCTCCACCACCGGCGAAACCGCCTTCCCCGTCCCCTTCCGCTCCAGCCTGACCATCACCGCCCGCTGCGAGCGCGATCTGAAAAAGGGCAGCGTGCGCATCAAGCGCCCGGACGGGGCCAAGGAAGGAACTCTCGTGCCCAACGTGACCATAAGCGAGATCGACGCCAAGAGTTTTTCGATTCACCTGGACAATGTCACCAAGACCTACGACTTCACCTTCGATTACGAGGACGAGGACAACGTGTTCGGCCGGCGGCGCGTCAAGGTGCAGCCCAAGGACGACGCCGCTCCGCTGGTGGAGAACTTCGAATTGGCGGCGGTGCTGCGCAAGCCCAAATTCAAGGAGGCCACCCCCGGCGCCCCCACCGACGCCTACCTCATCACCCCCGACGCCCTCGTGCCCTTCAAGGGCACCGTCTCCGACGAAGTCGCCCTGACTCAGGTTCAGTGGGAATACGCCTACCGCCAGATCGAGATCGAGCTCATCGACCAGATGAAAAAGGACAAGGCCCCGACCCTGATCCTGCAAGGCAACACCAAAGTGCTGCGGCAATTCATGGACGCCGGCGGCGCGCCCCTGGCCCCCGGCGCCAACGGCCTGGCCCTGGTCCCGGCCTACGCCGCCTGGACCGCCAAGCTGCTCGAAGAAAAAGCGGCCATCGAGGGCCTCGTTCCCATGGAGGATTTCGGAAAACGGCTCTTCGCCGGCAAGGAAGTCAAGCTCCCCGACGTGCGCAACTTGCTGACCCAGGCGCTAAAAACCTCGCCGCTCAACCCGTCGGCGGAATTTCCCAAACGCCACCAGTTGTATCCCAACGAAGCCGGCTTCGACTTCAAAACGTTTTTGCCCAAGCTCAAGGGCGAAGGCGTCCAGCTGCACTACGACGTGACCGTCGGCGTCCTGGCCACCGACAACAACATCGACCGGCCTTATTTCGGAGTCAAGGGTGAGGCCCAGGGAGTGATCCTCGATGCGGTCGAGCGCGACTCCCGCGCCGCCCAGGCCGGCTTGAAACCCGGAGACGTCCTCCTCCGCGTGGACGAGGTCGAGCTGACCCCGTCCACCGAGGTGGTTTTCCTCAAAAAAAATCCCGGAGACCTCCTCACGGTTACCCTCAAGCGCGGCCCTAAAATCCTCGATATCCCTTACCGACTTCCGGTTGGCAAGGTGATCTTCCCCGGGGCAATCATCAATAGTGAGCAGGTGGTTTTGAAGGGCATGGATGCGAAATCCCCGGCCGCCCAGGCCGGGTTGAAAGACGGCGATCTCCTTGTCAAGTTGGATGATTTCCGAGTGGCCTCGACCGGCGGCATGTATGATTTTTTGACCAAGAAAAAACCGGGCGACGTGGTCGTGGTCGCTTTCGAGCGCGGCGGCAAGCCGGCCAAGTGCAAGGTCACCATCGGCCACGAGCCCCCCTCCAGCGGCCGCTTCCTCAAGGGGCCCTACCGCTTCCTGGTCGTGTCCCAGAACGAGCTCTTGTCGCAGATCTTCCTCGAGGAAGAAAACCTCCGCGAAAAGCTGGAAAAGGTCGTGGCCAAGCTGAACGACGCCAAGGTCAACGTCAACGAGCAGATCAGCAAGGTCGCCGCCCCCGATTTCGACCTGGAGGTCGTGTCCATCAACGTGGACCAGGTCCGCAAGGCCCTGTCCGACACGGCCAGCGTCACGCGGGAAATCGCCAACGACTATAACCGCATCCTCAACGAGTTGCGCATCAACCGCGTGACCGGCGACAAGATCCCCACGGTGGAAACGAAGATCGTTGAGCCCCTGGAGCTGATCGTCCGGCCCAACGGCAGCTACGAGCTGGCCGAGGAATCCGTGCAGCGGCTGTTCACTCTGATCGGCGAGGACATCGCCCAGAAACGCCACGGCAACCCCGACTCGATCAAGCAAGTCAGGGATGCCAAGGTCAAGGTGGACCGGCTGGTGGAGGACCTGGACGAAGTTTTGAACCAGATGGCCCAGATAAAAATTTACAGCCAGGTCGTGGAGATGCTGGTGATCGTGGAACGGTCGCACCGGAATGTCGTGGAACGGCTGCAAAAATTCCATGAGGAAAAAGTCCGTGAGGTGATCGAAGGGTTATTAAAGGACAAAAAGAAAACCCCGTAGGTGGGCCGTAAGCCCAGGGACGGCCGTCCCTGGGCTTTCCAAACGCGGATTAAGTGACAAATGCTCAGTAATGAAATTAATTTGTTTGCAAACGGGTTGTGATTCGTCTTAAATATAGCGGCCCGGGGAGTGCGACCCGGGGCGGCCCGGAAATAATCGAGTTTGTCGTTGCACCGCTGGGGTTTATGTGAAACAATGGTGTGGCCCGGGGGACCGGGTCTCGGGAGGACCAATCCATGAAGTTACGCTTCGTGCTGGCCTGTTTCGGCCTGGCCGCCTTGACCGGCGCCGCCATGATGCTTCATGCCGACGAACCGGCCGGCAAATCCGCCAAGGACTCGACCGCCCAGATAAAATCCGAAGTTGCTCTCTTGGAACAGCAACTCCGCGAGCAATTTGCCCGCTTCGAGCTGGCCTTGCTCCAGCTCAAGCAGCGCCTGGAGAAAAGTTCCAAGCAAGAAGACAAGGACAGGGCCAAGCTCCTGGAAGCGGCCCTGGAAGAGGCCAAGAAACACTCGGTGGCCGTGAAATTCGACCGCCTGGTCGATTACATCAACAAGCAAAAGTTCACTAACCTGGGCGACATCAAGAAGACGCTTGATGATGCCAACAACCTGGCCGAAAACCTCCAGGATATCCTGAGGATTCTCCGCGACGACAGCAAGGCCCTCAGGCTCCGCGAGGAACGCAAGCGCCTGGAGGAACTCCTCAAGCAGCTGGAAAAGGTGATCCACGATCAAAAGATCGTCCAGGCCCGCACCGAGAGCGAAAAGGTCGATCCAAAGGAATTAGAAAAGAATCAGAGGGACGTAAGGGCGGACACCCAACAGGTGGCCCGTAACTTCCCGGGCGGCGAGAAGGATAACAAGGGTCCTACCAAACCCGGCGAAGCCAAGGGCGGTAAGACCGGCGAAGCCAAGAACGTCGGCAAGACCGGCGCTGCCCCGAAGGCCCAAGGCAAAGATGCCGGCGCCAAGTCGGGGGACGCCAAGCCGTCCGAAGCCAAGGGCGGCGATCCCAAGGCCGGCACCCCGGGCGACCCGAAGGCCGGCGAAGCCAAGGGTGGTAAGGGCGCCGATGCCAAGGGCGGCAAGGGCGGCAAGGGCGGCGACGCCAAGGGCGGCGAGGCCAAGCCCGGCAACCAGGGCGGCGAGCAGAAGCCGGCCCAGGCCAAGGACGGCGGCAAGGACGACAAGGGCGCCGGCATCCGGGAAAAACAAAAAGCCGAAGCCAAGGGCGACCTCGGCAAGAAAGCCGATCCCAAGCAGGGCGAGGCCAAGCCCGGCGATCCCAAGGCGGGCGGCGCCAAGGATGCCAAGGGCGGCGCGCAAGCGAAGTCCGGCGATTCCAAGCCCGGCGACTCCAAGGGCGGCGATCCCAAGCAGGGCGAGGCCAAGAGCGGCAGCTCCAGCTCCGGCCAGGGCCAATCAAAGCCCGGCCAGCCCGGCCAGGGCGGCGAGTCAAAGAGTGACCCCAACGCCAATAACAACCAGAAGCCGCAGGAGGAAAACGGCAAGAAACAGGTCCAGGACGCCGATTATCCCCAGTCCCAAGCCGAACAGAAGATTCGGGACAAGAAAAACAAGGAGGCCTCCGATGAGGAGCAAAAGGCCATCGACAAGCTGGAAGCCGCCAAGAAGAAGCTTGAGCAGCTCTTGAAGCAAATCCGCGAGGAAGAGCTGGAACGGCTCCTGGCCGCCCTGCAGGCCCGCTGCGAGAAGATGCTGGCCATGCAGATCGCCGTGCTCCACGGCACGGAAGGGGTGGACAAGGCCATCCTGAAACAGGCCGACAAGCAGCCCGATCGCCTCAACAAGCAGGATTCGATCAAGCTGTCTGGGGATGAAAAGCTCATTGTCGATGAGGCCGACAAGGCTATCATGATGCTGGAAGCGGAAGGGACGGCGGTGGCCTTCCCCGAAGTCTTCCAGCAGGTCCGCGAGGACATGCGGCACGTCCAGCGCCGCCTGGCCCTGGTGGACGTCGGCAAGGTCACCCAGGCCATCGAGAAGGACATCATCGACACCCTCAACGAGATGATCGAGGCCCTCAAAAAGGCCCAGAAAGAGAATGAGGACAAGAAGTCGAAGTCGGGGAAGGGCGATCCCAAGCCCCAGCAGCCCCAGGATCAGAAGCTTCTCGAAAAGATTGCCGAGCTGAAGATGATCCGCTCGATGCAGATGCGGGTCAACAACCGCACCAAGACTTACGGTCAGCAGTATCCAGGGGAGCAAGCCGCCGATCCGCTCATTCGCCGTGAATTGCGGGAACTGGCGGGCCGGCAAGTACGCATCGTAGAGGTCACCAATCGCATTGCAAAGGGGGACAATAAGTGAACGTACGTTTTTGCCTCGCCGTCCTGGCCCTGGCCGCCCTCGTCGTCGGGGGCAGCCCGGCCGCTCCGGACAGCGGGAAAAAGGAAGTGGCCTTCGGAGCGCTGGAGCCCGCCAGCCCCGAGACGGCCCAGGCCAAGGCCCTCGCCTGGCTCAAGGAAGTCGGCAAAGCCGACGCCGCGACAACCGCCAAGTTCCAGGCCATCTGGAAGCAGGACGAGCGCACCGTCCTGGATCGCCTGGCCGACACCTTCGCCCTGGGCGATGCCCGGGCGGCCAAGGCCCTGACCGAGGCCCGCAATCCGCTGGGCCCGGCGCCCACGCAAATTCCCGACGTCCTCAAGGACGCCAAGCTCTCGCCCTTCTTCCGGGCCAACCTGGGCCTGGCCTATGCCCGCGCCCTGTCCAACCGGCGCGTGCACGAGGAAGCCTGGGCCGCCTTGAAACTGTTCCAGGCCGAGCAGGTGGCCGTGCCGGCCACCTACCTGTTCACCCGCGCCGTGTGCGAGCACGCCCTGCTCGACCGGACCGGGGCGACCAAGACCATCCTCCGTCTCCTGGACGAGAGCGTCTCGACGCCGGAACGTTACAAAACCGTGTCGGCCCTGATGCTTTTGGACATGCAGACCTGGAAGGAAAAGGACCTGGGCGCCGTGGCCCGCAAGATGGATAACATCGAGCGCCGCCTGGACCTGGCCCGCGGCGGGCCCCAGACCCAGAAGCTGCAAAAAGAGGTCATCGCCCGCCTTGATGAGCTCATCAAGGAGCTGGAGAACAAGGCCAAAAAGAAGGGCGGAGGCGGGGGCTGACCCAACGGCGGCGGCTGACCCAGCGGCGGTCAGCAACCCGGCAGTTCGCCGGGCTCCACTCCGGGCAGTAATCCGACGCAACCCATGCAAGACAGCCAGGTCGGCGGCCAGGGCGGTTCCGGCCGCGTCGATCCGGCGAAATTGAAAAAGCTCCTGGACGGCTGGGGCCGCATGCAGCCCCGCGAACAAGCCCGCGCCCTCCAGGAATTGACACGCGGTATGTCTCCCAAGCACCGCGAGGCCATCGAAAACTACTTCCGCAGGCTCGCTGATCCCATTCAAGCGGAGATCAGGGGAACCGGACGCCAGTAGTTTTCCGTGGTAGGTGACCCCGAGGGCGCCTGGGATCTCCTGCTCCCAGGCGCCCTTTTAGTTGAAAGGAAGGTAAGTTCTCAATAACCCTGTTTTTGGCTGGGGTTTCGTTTGACCGAGGCAGTTCCGAGCCGGAAGCGTAAGCGACGGCCACGCCAAGCCTTCGGGCGTCGCTTACGCTTCCGGCTCGGACAAATAAATTTCCGACCACCCCAGGGTTCTTGAAAACTTACAAACGAAGGACTAATAGCCATGAAAACCCGGTTCGGTTTTGTCTTGTGTGCGGTTTGT
>CAZFGM010000204.1:0-10648 GCA_964518515.1 uncultured Alcaligenaceae bacterium
ACTCCACGAGGCTTGGTGGTGCATTTCCACCGCCGCGCCTTCTTTTTCGAGGCCATCCACAAACTCCCTCTCACGCCGGCTGCCATACTTTTGCGGAATCACTCACTCGCCAATTTTTACGCGGGCGCCTTCAACCACTCGTTGGCGTAATCCACCAGCGGGTCCCACCAGCCCACCAGTAAGTTGAGCACGTACAGGACCAGCACCGGCAAGTAAATGTAGAGCACGAATAATCCCAACGCCTGCAACAGGTCGTCCAGAGCGAAGAAGACGAACAGGATAAAAACGGCGGCCGGCACGTAGGCCATGAAGATCGCCAGGTGGATCGGCCCGGCGGGAAACTCGGCCTTGACCGCCAGCCAGTAGTCCACGATCAGCATCGCCAGAGTCAGCAAGCTGACGCCCAGGGCGGCGAAGGTGGACCGCGTCCAGAATTCGCTGGTTTCCATGTCGAGGGGCCGTTGGCCGTGGGTGATCTTGAAGGCCAGGGCCGCGAGGGGGACGTTGACCGGCCAGAGAACGGCGACGGTGGCGGTCCAGGCCAGGAGACCGCGCAGGAACTCATACATCTCGGTCCCGCGCGGGATCTCCTTGGGGTCCACGGAGCTACAACCCGTCACGGCCAGCGCCGCGGCGCTGCCCGCGCCAAGCAGCAGGTACAGAGATGGCTTCAGAACTGGAACTCGCTTTCCCACGCCGGTATGATCCGGATCAGGTCCCAGGGTCTGCTCTCAGCCCACACCGGTTTTCCCCGGAAAACCCGTGGGCACCCCTAGCGATTCAATTCTGATTCTAGAGTAATTGGTCAAGGCCGGCAATGTTTCAAGAATCCTCGTCCGGCGGAAAAAAGGGTCCGCTCAACTTTTTCTTGCCATATCCCCGTGCCGGGAAACCTCATCGAAAACACTGCTGATGCTTTTTAGCAGATGCAACGCTTCTTCTCGTTCTACACCCATGCGGGTAGCGAATTCGGGTACGTCAAGGCCGTTGCACACCTCGTTGAGTGCATTTGACACGATGAGCAGCTCGTCTGGTGTCAGGAATACGCAAGCTCCGCTGTCATTGGCTTCTGTCAACTTCATTGGACTCTTCTCCTATTTCAAGTTATCGAAGTAGGTTTTCCCATTTTTCGGCTTGAAAGCGGTTCCCAAATCTGGGCTTTTGGGGTCTTTTATTACGATGGTCTTTGACTTGTCATCCCAAAATGCCTTCCGTCCCTTTGAAAGGTTCTTTAATGAGGAAGGCTTTGTCATTATTCCGTCAATGTGCTGGGCAAACTCCGCCTCCGTCGAAAACTCCGGGAATTCTCCCTTGTGTTTTGACCAAGCGTGTCCTTTGGCAATTTGCTGGGCATCTGCTGACGGCATTTTCTTGAAGCTGGTTTTCTTGAAAAAAATCTGCCCAAACCCGGGCATCCACGTCCAGCAATCCACCGGAAGCCTTGTTACATCATAGCCAGTGGCCTCCCTTCCCGCCAAGGTTTCATCAATCAATATTGTTGGCGAATTGACAATGGGTAAAGAACCCCCCGGCAGCCAAACCACATTTTCCTCTTGGCAGACTACCGCCGGCTATCGACAATAGAAGCATGGTCCTGTCTTCACTCTCCTCGACATCGGAGGGATCGACCCATGCGCATCGGCTTCACTTCGGTGGTAGCGGTCACGGTGGTTCTCGGCGGTTTGGCGGCTCCGGCCCCGGCCCAGCAGCGAAAAAAAGAACCGCTGGTCGATCAAGTCAAGAGAAGCATCGATCTTGGGGTCCAGTTTCTCAAAAGGGAGCAGCTGGGGAATGGCAGCTGGGAAGTTAACATTCAAGGGGGGGCTATGGTCCCGGGAGGCTGGACGGCCCTCACCGTCCTGGCGCTATTGAATGCCGGCGTGCCGGCCAACGACCGAGCGGTGGAACGCGGCCTGGATTACTTGCGCAACCTCAAGCCAAGCTGGGTTTACGTCCGCGCCTTGCAGACCATGGTCTACGCCGAAGCCGGCCAGATCGCCGACAAGCAGCGCATCGTCGATAACGTCAAATGGCTGCTCGACGCCCGCCAGTACAAGAACAACAAGTTCCTCGGCTGGTCGTACAAGCTCAACCAGGCCGGCATGGCGGACGGCTCCAACGACCAGTACGCGATCCTGGGCCTGATCGCCGGCCGCCAGGGAGGTGCGGAGATCAATAAAGCCGTGTGGGAAGGAATCCGCGACCTGTACCTGCGCCGGCAGGAAAATGACGGCGGCTGGCCCTATTCCGAGCGCGGCAATCCCATCGGCGGCGGCGGCTCGTCGTTGACCATGACCGAGGCCGGCGTGTGCAATCTGCTCATCGCCGCCATGGAACTGAACATCGGCTGCCAGCCCCTGATCATGGCCGGCCGCAAGTGCGGCGAATATCCCCTCGACAAGGCCATCAACCGCGGCCTGAGCTGGATCAGCACCCCCGGCCGCGATCGCTTCGTCCTGACCTTGCCGCAACGCACCTTCTACAACCTCTACGGCATCGAGCGGGTGGGCCGGTTTTCCGGCAACCGCTTCCTCGGCCAGCACGACTGGTATCGCGAGGGCAGCGAATTCCTCGTGCAAAACCAAGACCGCAAGGGTTACTGGAAGGCCACCGGGGCCTGGGACCAGTGGGAGGTTGTCAGCACCAGCTTCGCCCTGTTGTTTCTCTCCAAGGGGCGCACGCCGGTCCTCATGAGCAAGCTGGTACACGGCGACGACGGCTGGCCGCGTGACGACAACGACAGCGACTGGAACAACGACCGCAACGACCTGCGCCACCTTACCGAGTTCGCCAGCCGGACCATGTTCGAGAAAAAGCCGCTCGCCTGGCAGACGTTCGACTTGCTCCGGGCAGCGAAAGGCCAGGCCGGCGGCGGCGCCAACCCCGACGACCTCGCCGAGGTGACTTCCGAGCTGCTGGCCTCGCCCATCGCCTATTTCAACGGCCACAAATCACCCCTGCGCCGCTTCACCCAGATCGAGCAGAACATTCTCAAGCAATATCTGGAAAACGGCGGCTTCCTTTTCGTCGAGGCCTGCTGCGCCAGCCCCCAGTTTGATGCCGGCTTCAAGGCCCTGGCCAAGCAGCTCTGGCCCGACAGCAAGCTGGAATACCTGGCCGCCGAACATCCCGTCTGGACCTCGTACTTCAAGGACGTGACGCCCGGCCGGGTGTCCAAGCTCATGGGCCTCAACCAGGGCTGCAAGACCGTGCTGATTTACAGCCCGCAGGACCTGTCGTGCGCCTGGGAAGCCAACAAGTTGGACAACCCGCTGATCAAGGAGGCGTTTTACCTGGGCGGCAACATCATCCACTATGCCACGGGGCTGGAATTGCCCGCCCCGCGCGGCACGAAGAGTCCGGTAAGCGGCATCAAGAAAGATTCCGACATTCGCCGCGGCTTTTTCAAGGTGGGCCAGCTCAAGCACCGGGGCGACTCCAAGCCGGCGCCGCGGGCCATGCCCAACCTCATGGACCACATGCACAAACGGGCCGGCATGGACGTCGTCTATGAAACCGAGGAGCTCTCGGTGTTCGAAAAGCGCCTGATCGATTACAAGTTCCTGTACATGCACGGCCGCGGCGACATCGGCGACCTCGATCCCCGCGACCTGGACAACCTGCGCTTCAACCTGGAAAACGGCGGCCTGCTCTTGGCCGACGCCTGCTGCGGCAGCGAAGCCTTCGACAAGTCCTTCCGCAAATTCGCGGCCACCCTGTTCCCGCCCGCCAAGTATCCCAACCTCAAGCTGCAGCGCGTGCCTTTGAGCGACGAGTTGTTCAGCGCCGACCTGAACGGCGAAGCGCTCACGAAAAAGAAAATCCAGGCCCGCACCGAAAAAGGCGGCAAGATGCACCCCGTGGACCCCTGGCTGGAAGGAATCAAGATCAACAATCGCTGGGTGATCTTGTACAGCAAGTACGACATCGGCTGCGCCCTGGAAAAACACCGCTCGGCCGACTGCGTCGGTTACGACAGCGACAGCGCTTTCCGCCTGGCGTCGGCGGCGGTGCTGTATACGCTAAGACCGTGAGGCACAGAGAAAGGGGCGGATTACCATGAAAAACACGGTTTCTCCCATGCTGCGTCCAACAGCCCCATGGCCTGTCCTGCTCGACAACATTCCCATCCTTTATGAAGATGAGGAACTGGGCGATATGGGTCAGACGAACCCCCACACGCTGACGGATGAGATCTTTCACACGTGCGTGAGCGCCCATCTGAAAGCGCGGCGGCCTGAGCTGCAAGCCTTCGCCAACATGAATTGTTATTACTTGGAAGGACCGCCGCATTCCCGCACGGGATCGTTGCCTTACATTTCTCCCGACCTGATGGTGGTCCATCCCTTTCACCCCCTGCCCAAGGAGACAACTTCCTATACCATTGGCAAGCATGGTCCGCAGCCCCTACTGGCCGGGGAAATCCTTTCCGAACGCACTGCCCAGGAGCGCGATCTGGATGAAAAGCTGATCATTTATGCCAAGCTGGGGATCGGCGAATACATTCTTGTGGATCCCACAGGACAACATCTGCCCCAGAAATTGTTGCTCAAGCGTCTGCTGCCGGATCGAACCTGGAAGGACGAACAAGACGCGGACGGCGGAGTCACCAGCGTTTTGGGTTTTCGCCTAATGTGGGACGAACAGGGAGATTTGTCGGTGGTGGATGTAATCACCGGGCGACCGTATATTCGTCCAGCCGAGGCGGAGGAAGAGGCCGAGGCCCGGCGTGGCGCCGAGGAACAAGCCCGCCAGGAAGCGGGAGCCCGCCGGCAGGCCGAGGCGGCGCAGCACCAGGCCGAGGCGGCCCGGCAGCGAGCCGAAGCAGTCCGGCAGCGGGCCCAAGCGGCGCAGCAAAAAGCCGAGGCTGACCGCCAACAGGCCGAGGCTGACCGCCAACGGGCCGAGGCGGAGCGCCAACAAGCCGAGGCGGAGCGCCAACAAGCCGAGGCGGAGCGCCAACAAGCCGAGGTGGCGCAACAACAAGCCGAGGCGGCCCGCCAGCAGGCTGAGGAAAACGCCCGCGCCGAGGCCGCTGCGCGTCGCCAAGTGGAAGAACAACTCCGCGCATTGCAAGAGGAATTAAAACGGCGACAGCAAGATCCAGAACAGAGAAAAACGTGACCTATCACTCCGCAAGGGACCAGCTTGCGTTTTGCGTTCATGGAATTTCAGCAATTAGGAATCGTTTCCATGGAGGCGACCGGTCAACTAGAAACCATGGAAAGCCATTCTCTTCCTCGCGGTTACCGTTTCGCCGGCGTCTCTTGCGGCATTCGCCCCAAGGAACCGGATCGCCTCGACCTGGCCCTGGTGGTGAGCGATCAGCCGGCGACCGCTGCGGGCGTTTTCACCCAGAACCGCGTGTGCGCCGCTCCGGTGCACCTGTGCCGCCGCCGTTTGCCGCAAAATCAGGCCCACGCCATCGTCATTTGCTCGGGCAACGCCAACGCCTGCACCGGCCAGCGCGGCCTGGACGACGCCCAGCGCATGGCGGCCCTGACCGCCAAAACCATAGGCTGCCGCCCGGAACAAGTCCTGATCGCTTCAACCGGGGTAATCGGCCGGCTCCTGCCCATGGCCAACCTCGAAGCCGGCATACGTCTGGCCGGCGCCCAGTTGACTGCCGATGCGGCATCATTCGACCGGGCCGCCCGCGCTATCCTCACGACTGACACCGTCACCAAGGTCAGCACCGCGATTCTGCCGCTTTCCCCGGGCGAAGTGCGGATCACCGGTTTCGCCAAGGGCGCCGCCATGATCGGACCCAACATGGCCACCTTGCTTGCCTTCGTTTTGACCGATGCGGCGGTGGCTCTGGATGATCTCGCCGCCCTGGCCCCGCGCGCCGCCGACCAGACCTTCAACTGCATCAGCGTCGAAGGGCATACCAGCACCAACGATACCCTGTTATTTTTCGCCAACGGCCAGGGACCGAAACTGACCGGCAGCGACCTGATGCTTTTCCATCAGGAAGCCACGGCGGTGTGCGCCAACCTGGCGCGGGCCATCGCCGCCGACGCCGAAGGCGCCACGCACCTGATCACGATCCAGGTGGAGGGTCTGCGGACGGATGACGAAGCCCGCCGCGTGAGCCGGGCGGTGGCGGACAGCGCCCTGGTCAAGACGGCCCTGTTCGGCGCCGATCCCAACTGGGGCCGCATCGTTTCCGCGGCCGGGTATGCGGGGGTCGTCTTTGAAGAGAAGGACCTCTCCCTCTGGTTGGGTGAATTCCTGTTGTACGACAAAGGCGCTCCGGTGCCGTTCGATACCGCCCAGGTATCGGCCTGGATGAAGGCCCACCGCGAATTGCCTTTGCGCCTGCTCTTCACCCTGGGAACCGGCCGCTGCATATTTTACACTTGCGACCTCACCTACGATTACGTTCGCCTCAATGCGGAGTACACGACCTAGGAGGGAGAAATTCGAAAATTCGAATATCGAAATCCGAAACAAATTCGAAATTCGAAAAATAAAATCCGAAACTCCACCGTTGTTTATTATTTCGGATATCAGGCACGTGGCATACTTTCGTGGCTCACGCGCAGGGACTTGTAGCAGTCAACCAACACCGCGAAAGCATGAAGTTTGCAAGGACTCTTTGTTTATTATTTCGAATTTCGGATTTGTTTCGGATTTCGGATTTCGGATTTAGAGAGAGGGACGTGCTTTCTAAAGGATGACGAATGGATTTTATCGACCTCGACCATGTCAGCCGCTGGTACGGCCGGCACCAGGCCCTCAAGGAGGTGACGCTGCGGCTGCCGCCGGGGCGGATCGGCTTGTTAGGACCGAACGGAGCGGGCAAATCGACGCTGCTCAAAATCCTGCTGGGTCTGTTGCCGCCGTCGTCGGGGACGGGCCGGGTGCTGGGCCATGAGCTGGGGCGGGACGGCACGTCTCTGCGCCGCGCCCTGGGCTACATGCCGGAGGTCGATGCCCTGGTGCCGGACTTGCACGGGGCCGGCTATGTCGCCCTGGCCGGCGAGTTGTACGGCATGCCGCGCAAGCAGGCCCTGCGCCGCGCTCATGAAGTTCTCACCTATCTCGATCTGGAAGATGCCCGCTATCGCCGGCTGGAAGAATATTCGACCGGCATGAAGCAGCGGCTCAAGCTGGCCCAGGCCCTGGTCCACGACCCGCCCGTCCTGTTGCTCGACGAGCCGACCAGCGGCATGGACCCCGCCGGTCGCGAGGCGCTGCTGGCGCTGCTGCTCAGCCTGGCCAGAGACCACGGCAAGTCGATGCTCCTGTCCACACACCTCCTGGGCGATGTCGAGCGGGTGTGCGACCAGGTGGTGATCCTGCACCAGGGCCAGGTTTTATGTCAAGGGACCATCGCCCAGCTGTGCCGCCGCCGGCACGATCGTTACCGTTTGCAAATTCAGGGCCCGGCGGAAGGATTTTTCGAAGAGCTGCGCCTTGAAGGGGTCCGGGTCCTGCACGACAATGGACGGGGCGAGTTGCGCGTGGCCGTTCCGCCCGGCTGGGTGACGCGCGGCTTTTTCGTCCTGGCCGACCACCACGGCGTCCTGGTCCGCGGCCTGGTGGCCGATGATGAGGACCTCGAGGAATTGTTTCACCGCGTGATCGAGGAAAATCGGGTAGGGTGAGTGGTGAGAGAAATTAGGAATTGCCAATTGCCAATTGCCAATTGCCAATTGCCAATTGCCAATTGGAGGAAGGGGCTGGGAGGCGAAACAGAGTTTCGCGGACCCTCGTTCCCAAACAGAGTTTGGGAACGAGGGGAAGGGAACGAGAGGAAGGGCCTCGATTCAATTTGAAATTGGCAATTGGTAATTGGCAATTGGCAATTCTTATCACCACTCACCACTCACCACTCACCACTCACCACTCACCAAAACCAATGAGCAGCATCAATCTCCTGCACTACCGGGAATGGCACGGCACGCTGCGCGGTCCATGGTGGAGCGTCTGGCCCATCACGCGCGTGGCCCTGGCCGCCCTCCTGCGCCGCCGCCTGTTCTGGGTCATGTACGTCGTGACCCTGTTTTTGTTTTTGATGTTCTTCTTCGGCAGCTTTCTATTGGGTTGGCTGGAAACGCGGCTGCTCGAGCCGATCCAGTTCGGCAACCTCAAGATCGATTCCGACCGGGCCATGCAGATGGTCCGCCGCTGGTTGCGCATCCTCCAGGGCAATCAAGACACCTTCGCGTACTTCCACATCTACCAGGGCGGAGCGGTCATGGTGGTGCTGGCGTTTACCGGCGCCGTCCTGGTCGGTAACGACGTCACCCATCACAGCCTGGCGTTTTACCTGGCCAAGCCGTTGACCCGCTGGCATTACATCGCCGGCAAGGTCCTGGCTGCCGCCCTGGTCGTCCTCCTGCTCGTCACCGTGCCGGCCCTGGCGCTGTACGCGCAGCACGGCCTGAACGACGTGTCGTATTTCGTGGACGTCAATTATTTCGTCAACCAGGGCGCGCGTGGGCCGGCCGCCTGGAAGTTGCTTTTAGGCATTGTCGGTTTCGGCCTGGTCCTGGCCGTGCCGCTGGGCCTGATGCTGGTCGCCGCCGCCACCTGGGTGCGCCGCACCATGCCGCTGGTCATGGTCTGGACCACGCTGTTCCTGTTCATTCGCCTGCTGGCTTCCATTCTGGTGGATGTGTTGCGCTACGATGAACATTGGCGGCTTTTCGACCTGTGGAACAATTTATGCCTTCTGGGCTTCGCCTGTTTGGGGTACGATATAGAAAAGATTTCCCCGCAGCCCCAGCCGGAATTCTGGGAGGCCGGCCTGTTCACCCTGGGAGTATGCCTGCTATGCCTGATCTATCTGAATCTGCGGACCCGCGCCGTGGAAGTGGTGAAGTAATGTCCGTCGTCCGTGGTCCGTTATCGGTGGCTGAAACCAATGGACACCCCATCCCCCTGGGGGACGCGGAAAAAGGGATCCCTTCGCTTTCCAGGCCGGATCTCCATCTACCCAGGGAATGGCAACGGACCACCGACCACGGACAACCGACCATACTTGTTCTCGACCGCGTGTCGAAATGGTACGGCCCGGTGATCGGCGTCAACCAGGTGAGCCTGGAGCTGCGGCCGGGAATCACGGGGTTGGTCGGGGCCAACGGGGCCGGCAAGAGCACGCTGATGCGCCTGGCCAGCGGCCAGGTCCGGCCTGATCTGGGCCGCATCACCGTCTGCGGCCACGACGCCTGGTCCGCCGCCGCCAAGCGGCACTTCGGCTACTGCCCCGACGTCGATACCTTTTACGAAGAAATGTCCGGCCGGCGCTTCGTCCAGACCATGGCCCGGCTGTGCGGCTATTCGCGCGCTGAAGCCCGCCGCCTTACCGAAGCAACCCTCGACCTGGTCGGCATGAGCGACCGCGCCGACCGCACGCTGGCCGGCTATTCCAAGGGCATGCGCCAACGCATCAAGCTCGCCCAAGCCCTGCTGCACGACCCCGCTCTGCTCCTGCTCGATGAACCCCTGAGCGGCATCGATCCGATCGGCCGGCGCGAATCCATCGACCTGTTCTTGCAGCTGGCCGCCCGTGGCAAGTGCCTGTTGATTTCCAGCCACGAGCTGGAAGAGCTGGAAAAGCTGACCGATCACGTGGCCATCATGGCCCGTGGCCGCATCGCCGCCGTGGGACCCTTGCCGCACATCCGCGACCTGCTCGACAATCATCCCCTGTCGATCAAGATTGCCAGCGACCAGAACCGCAAGCTGGCCGCCGCTCTGCTGGAGCTGGACGAGGTGGTCGGCGTGGACCGTGACGGCGACGGCGTCTTGATCGTCCGCGCCTGCCAGCCGCGCCGCTTCTTCCAGAAGCTAGCCGACCTGGTCCTGGAAGAAAACCTCGACATCCGCCACCTGGAAACCCTGGACGAATCCACGCACGCCATTCTAGGTTATCTGCTGGGCGGCCGTGGAAGGGCCAAGGGAGGATAGCCAGTATTAGCGATGCGTTTTCTACTCGCGTCAAACCACTTCGCCACTTGGCGTGAGTGAGCGATCCTCCTTCACACCCCAATTCCCAGGCGAATCTTCAAAGCCTGGCTTGAATCCGAAAAATTCAAACTCAAAAACGTAACCGTTCACCTATCTTTTATTCCCGAGGATAATTCGGCTTTGGGGCAGGATCGCGCCCTCTACCGCGGCCTGGGGTCCATCGCCTTCACCGCCGCCTGCCGCCTGGGCTGGTTCATCGCCGATCCCCGCCTCCCGCGCCGCTTTGTCCTGGCCCAGCTCAAGAACAACCTCGATCCGCCCCAGCCCAGCCTGGCCTACACCATCGCCACCGGCCCCGCCGGCGCCGCTCAAATCCACTGGCTCGGCCTGTGCACCTGGGCGCCCGACGACCTGCTCGCCGCCGCCGCCAGCCGCGCCCGCGACCGCGCCGCCGCGTTCCTCGCCGACTTCCTCAAAAACGGCCCACCCCCCGCCCGCGACCTCGCCCGCGCCGCCCGCCCCCACGCCCTCTTTCGCCGCACCCTGCAGCGCGCCGCCCGCGACCTGGAAATCCGCTTCCACCGCACCGGCGCCGGCCTCCACCACACCGACTACTGGCTCCTGCCCGGCCAGGAATTGCCCGCCCACCTCAGCAAAGAGACCGCCCAACTCGACCAGATCTTCCGCCGCCTGGAAGAGCAATTCCCCCGCCGCGATCCGCTGGAGG
>CAZFGM010000205.1:0-10632 GCA_964518515.1 uncultured Alcaligenaceae bacterium
GCCGCGCCGTGCACTGCCTCGACGCCCCGGTGCGCCTGGTCACGGCGCCGCACACCCCGGTGCCGTTCAGCCCGGTCCTGGAAGACCGCTACGTCCCCGACGCCCGCCGCGTGGTCGAGGCGGTGCGGTCGATCATGTGAGCAGGAGTCTCGGAGGTGCTCTTTTACCCTTTTGTCGGGTCATTGATTTTTTGTGGGGGGTGCCTTGCGTGAACATGAGACTCACGGCCTGGTTCAATTTCGGGTAACAGTAGTCTGTGTGTCGGAGGGATGATTGGGCTTTTTCTAAATCGTCTCTCACCCATCACCCCCTTACCCAATCGTCGGATAAAATTAATCCCTTTCTTGCGAACGCGGAGGCGGGGGTTTACAATCCGGGAATACATCTCGACTCAGCCTTTTCTCGGCGCGAGGGGATGCCCATGCCTTCCTCTGGCTCGGTGACCCACTGGCTGGAACAACTGCAAGCGGGCGATGCCGTCGGGGCCCAGAAACTCTGGCAGCGCTACTTCCAGCGCCTGGTCGGCCTGGCCCGCAAGAAACTCCAAGGCAAAAAGCCGCGCCTGGCCGACGAGGAAGACGTAATAATTGAAGGGTACACCAACAAGGAAATCGCAACGAAACTCAGCTGCTTCGAGCGGACGGTGTTCCGACGGATCAATGAAATTCGCAGCCTATCGAAACCGGAAGGTGAGCCATGACCAAACTGTTTTTTCTCAGTAATCTCAACCGGACCCAGTTGGAACAATATGAAAAAGTATGCACCAATTTCGAAGAAGCCTGCAAAGCCGGGCCCCCGCCCCGGCTTGAGGGTTTTTTGAACGGGATTGCGGAGCCGGTCCTGACCCCATTGCGTTGCGAATTGCAAGCCTTGGACCGGGAATACCGCGAAATAAAGGCCCTGGAAATTGTTGAATCAAAGGCCGCAGACGGCCAAGACCAGCAATTACCAACCACCGTTTCTCATCACCTTCCGGAACCGCCCTTTCCAAAGGACTCGCCCCCGCCGGCCATTTCCGGCTACGATATTCTTGAAGTTCTTGGCCACGGCGGCATGGGGGTGGTGTACAAGGCCCGCCATATCCAGCTGAAACGGCAGGTCGCCTTGAAGATGATTCTGGCGGGCCACCATGCCGGGCCCGAACATTTGGCCCGCTTCCGTACCGAAGCGGAAGCCGTGGCCCGCTTGCAGCATCCCAACATCGTGCAGATTTTTGAAATCGGCGACCAGGGCGGCTTGCCCTTTTTTTCGCTGGAGTTCGTTGACGGCGGCACCCTGGCCCAGAAGCTGGCTGGCACGCCGCAGCCTCCGCGCGAGGCCGCCCGGCTGATAGAAACCCTGGCCCGCGCCGTCCACGCCGCCCACGAACGCGGCATCATCCACCGCGATCTGAAACCCGCCAACGTCCTGCTGGCTCGTAGTGACCCCATTCATGGGGTTCGCCTGGGAAGCAGCCCCGATGAATCGGAGCACTACCAACCCAAGATCGCTGACTTCGGCTTGGCCAAGCAACTCAATGCCCAGGACATTCAGACCCACACCGGGGCGATCATGGGAACCCCAAGTTACATGGCCCCGGAACTGGCGGAAGGACGAGCCAAAGAAATTGGGGCTCCGGCCGATGTCTACGCCCTGGGCGCTATGTTGTACGAAGTCTTGACCGGGCGAGCCCCGTTTAAGGGCGATTCACCCCTGGCCACCTTGGAATTGGTTCGTACCCAGGAGCCGATCCCCCCCAGTGGCTTGATTCCCAAGCTAGCACGCGACCTAGAAACGATTTGCCTGAAATCCCTGCACAAGGACCCCCCCCGCCGTTATGCCAGCGCGGAGGATCTGGCAAACGATTTACGCCGCTTTTTGAACGGCGAGCCTATTCTGGCGCGGCCAGTGGGGAAGTTGGAGCGCACCTGGCGCTGGTGCCGAAAAAATTCGGTCGTAGCGAGTTTAACGACTGCCCTGATTGGGGTTTTTCTTGGCAGTTTTGTAGCCATGACATGGTTATGGCTTTTGGCAAAAGAGAACGCCAACGAAGCCCAAGAGCAATCCGAAGCCAAGGAACAAGAAAGAAGAAGGGCAGATAAAAGAGCCCAGGAAGCCGAAGATGCCCGCGGCCGCACCCGAAGCGCACTGGATAAATTATCCTCTCGGGTTGTCAGCGAGTGGTTGGGTAAGCAACCGCATCTGACCCAAGAACATAAGCGTTTTCTTGAAGATTTACTTCGCGAATATGAAGATTTTATTCATGAACAGGCCGAAACGCCGGACCAGCGAGAGGGGCTAGCACGGGCATACGGGCGGGTAGGCTACATCAGGATTCGCTTAGGGTTAGAGAAGGAAGCGGAAAAGGCGTACCGCGGGGCGCTGGAAATTTGGCAAGAACTTGCCCGGGAATACCCTGCCGTTAAAACCCACCTCCAAAACCTTGTCACGACCCACAGCGAACTTGCCAGAGCTCTAAAGCATCTTGGCCGATGGACAGGGCCAAACTCCAGCGAGGACCATTCAAAAAGAGCTTTGGACATTAGTGCGAAGCTGGCCAACGACTACCCTGTCGATTTGAAGTCTCGGCACTACCTGGCTAAAAGTCATCTCAACCTCGGGGCTTTGCTTCTTAATTTGGCCGGCAAAACCGCGTCAGCCTCGGCAGAGGAGCATTTGAGGAAGGCGATAAGTATTTTGGAAAAACTAAGTATTCTGGAAAAACTCACCGACGAAAAACCTACTGTTTGCCATGAATTGGCCCTGAGCCACCATAATCTGGCGCTTGTGTGTGTCGAATTGGGCCGGAAAACCGGGTTGGATTCGGATTCGGCAGAAGTTCACTATAAAAAGGCGATAGCCCTACAGGAAAAACTCGTAAGCACCTATCCGACCGAACCTCTTTTTAGCCGGAACCTCGCTTTAAGCTACAGTAATCTGGGGGTATTGGTAGAGGACCTCGGTAGGGCGCCGATAATCTTTTTACCCTCGACCGGGGCGGACCTAGCGCAGGAATACCACCTAAAGGCGTTAAAGATAAGGGAGAAGTTGGCCGCCAATTTCCCCTCAATCCCGGAGTATCGCCTAGATCTCGCGACAAGCCACAACAATTTGGCGTCGGTGCTTCATGAGTTGGGTCGCCCCACAGGGCGGTTTCCTACATCCGCCGAGAAACATCTAAAAGAAGCTCGGGAAATTAGGGCGAAACTGGTTGCGGACTTCCCTTCCGTTCCGGACTACGTGCTGCACCTGGCCCTAACAGAAATCAACTTGGGCACCTTAACCCGAGATAAGGGAAAACTGAAAGAGGCCCTGGACTGTTACGGTAAAGCCGTTGCCCTACTGCAACCTCTGGTAAAAAAAGAACCCCAACTGGTTTCGGCCCGTCGAACCCTCCGGGATTGCCACTGGGCCAAGGCTTTCGCACTCGGGCAACTCGACCGCTATGCAGAAGCCCTCATAGATTGGAACCGGGCCATCGAATTGGATGACCAGAATCTACTTGGCCTTCGGTTGGGGCGTGAATTGGCGAAGCGGAGGAGCTAAAATTTGGCGCTTGCCGAAGCCAACCGAACGAAAGGCCAAATCCGAGAGCGAATCGACCCAGCTGAGCGCCCTGGAAAATTTCAGGGAATTCCAGGTGGCGGCAAAAAGCCAGGCTTCGAGGCAATGGGATGGTTCATGGCTTTTCCTCATTAGCCCACAGGCTGCGGATGACGCGCAGCCGGCGTTCGACCGTTCGCACGGCGCAGCCGAACTTGTGGGCAATCTCATCGTTGGTGTAGCCTTCCATCTTCCAGAGCGCTACTTGGCGCAACTTATTGTCGCCGAGGAGATCGAGAAGGCGCTGGAATTGTTCGGCGACCTGGGCGGCGAACTCGGGGGTGGGCTCGGGGCCGATGATCTTTGCCAGAGCGGCGTCCGCGCCGGGGCCGGTCGCCAGGGCCGATTCGCCCTGAGGCGCTTTCTTGTGCATCTGATCGATGGCCTTGCGGGCCGTAATGACGACGAGCAGCCGCCACAGGGCGTGGCGATCGTGCAGGTAAGGGAAGCGACCGTTTTCGGCGCCCCGGCAAAAGCTATCGAAAGCGCTCAGGGCGACGTCTTCCTCGTCGGCGGCGCGGCGGGGGAATTGCCCCAACCTTTTCCGCGCCAGCCCCACCAGCCGGTGAAAATAGCGCTGCCAAAGTTCTTGCGCCGCCCGGTCATCGCCGGCTTTGACCTGTCGCAACCAGAAGGTGACTGAACCGGAAGACATGTGGGGACCTCCCCAAGAAAGAAGATGCTTCAGTATAAGCAGGCGCGTTTCGAATGCAACCGTTCCGAAGTCGGAAAGTCGGAAATTTTTTGGTGTCGGGTTTTTGGCCTGAGCTTGGATTACCTGTATGAGAGGGAAATTTTCGGCGCCTCCCCACTGATCTGAAAGAACCTTTGGAATTTTCTTGATCAGGCTTTCCCGGCCCTTACAATGAAGCCGAATTATTGGAGCCGTGAAAGGGGGGGTAACATTCATGCCGATCCGATTCCGCTGTTCGCGCTTTGGAAACCTTTGACCATTGGTACCCTCAAAGGCCTCGTGATTCGCTCGGTTCAAATCGTGATCACTAAAATCGCCCGAGGAAAGTGACGGGTTAAAACACACGATTTCCGGAAAAGTTATTGTTTGGTGTCGTGCCCTGATCACATTGGATGGAGCCTCTATCATGACCATTCGCCTCCCTTGTTCGTGTGGAAAAACGGTGTTGGCCAAAAGTAGGCCGGGCGCGCGGGTGACCTGTCCGTCGTGCGGCGCGGCGCTGATGTTGCCGCCACTCGGGAGGTTGGTAACGCCTGGCCACCCGTCGGCAAGCGCGAAGGCACCAATGGCTCCGATGGCTCCCCCTCTCCCGTCGCCGGCTGCCCCGGCCTTAGGCTCCTACCGAACAATCGCTGCGCTCGGCGGCGTGGCCGTTGTTTTTCTTACAGGGCTGATCGTGTGGGTAGTCGCCGCCGGTTCCGGAAGGCCCGTAGAGCCGGACATCGACGACCTCGTGGAGTTCAAGCCTCGCCCCGGCGCGAGCGGGGAGAAAACTCCGCCGGCGCCCCCCATCCCGGCAAACGCGGCTACCGGCCCAGGGACGAACCCCCAACCGACCGAAAAAACCGCCAAGGGCGGAACTTCCTTGCCTGGGCCGCCGAAGAAAAACTTAGAGCAAGGCCCCGAGACAAAGATGGGCCCTGTAGCTGATGGCAAACCGTCTGACCAAGGCCGCGACAAAACGCAAGACTCCCAAAAGAACGGGACCGAAAAGAACAAGAACCTGATAGTTCCCTTCCTGCCTGATGAGGAAATTGTGGCGCGGGTCAAAAAAGCGGGCGGCAAAATCGGCAAGGTAACGGTTAGTTTGGCTTGGAAGAATTATAACGATCTCGATCTTCATGTTCTTACGTCTCAGGGCGAAGACATTTGTTTTCATAGGCGCCGGTCGAGTTGTGGTGGGCTGTTGGATGTTGACCAAAACGTCTTTCCTAACACTTTGACGCCAGTGGAGAACGTTTTTTGGCCCACGAACTCGCCGCCAAAAGGCCCATTAAAGGTATACGTTCATCATTATCGCAATCACCGACGTGCCGGTTGCCAAGACCCGACGCTTTTTGTTGTCCGGGTTCAAATTGATGGTGAAGTAAAAACCTACGAAGGATCGGTTTCCTTTAAGCGGTTCACTGCCTTGCCCGTAGCACCCTCTGGGATGGTTTTTGTGGCGGATGTCCTGCTTCCTTGATGGGAATTTGGGGATTTGTCCATTGCCCCCAACTTCGATCTTATACTTGGCGCGGCCTAAAATGAGACTGTCGGCTTTCGCTCCGCGAAAGCGCATCCTTTCGTGGAGCGAAAGGCGACAATCTTAATCTTGACCACGTAGGGTATAAACGGTTGCCGGCCGTGGAGGGGCCCATGCCGATTCGATTTCGTTGCTCGCACTGTTTTCAGCCTCTGACCATTGGCACCCGGAAGGCCGGCTCGGCGATCCATTGCCCTCGGTGTCTTGATAAGGAGGTGGTACCGAAGGAGTCCGACCCCGCTTTGGCAGGGTTTCACCTGCGGAAAAACCCGGAGGCTTTGGAACCCCTGGCCGAAAGCGACTGCGCCGAATTCCTTTTATCCGCAACAGCGGCCTTTCCGGAGGCAAATCCACCCCTTGCGGGTCCAGCGGCTTTTCCAGGGGAAAATCCACCCCTGTCGCCTCCCAACGTGGCCGCCAAACCAGCCAGCAATGACCTTGGGCCATCGGGTTCGCCGAAATCCGGAACTTTCTTGGCCCGGTGTCCCATCTGCCATGTGCACATCAAATTCTCGGATGCCGCGCTGGGCGACAGCATCACCTGTCCGCGGTGTCAAAATCAGTTCACGGCGGCGCCGGAAGACGCACCGGCGGCGGCGGGACCTTCCACGTTTCATCCTCTCCGGTCCGAATCGGCACCGCAACGAAACGCGCAACCCCAAAAAATTGGGGCGATTGAGTTGGGCGCGATTACCGGGGAATTGGGGGACTCGGCGGCCGAAACGCTTCCTTCCTTTCGATCCGCCTTGGTGAATCCCTGGGGGGTCCTGGCGTTGTTTTGCGGCGGTATCGGCCTTGCCAGTGCTTCGGTTGAAATTATGACCTGGGCAACTTTTCCCTTATGCCTGGTAGGAATGCCCCTCGCCGTGATCGGCTTTTTGAAGGCCGAGGAGCGCCCCGGCCGGCTGTTGCCGGCCGCGGGCGGGGTCGTCTGCCTGTCGGTCGCGGTTCTCGGTTTTTTCTGGCCGACCTTGCTCGGGCCTGTTTGGGCCAACAGCCGGCACCTTGTGCCGGTGGATTCGCACCATCAATACGTCGTGCCCAGCGATCCCAAGAAGAGAGAGCCAGAGAAACTCCTGAAAAAGCCAGAGGCCACGTGGGTGGATATTTCGGAGGGCGGCATCAAACAAGGACCGGCCCAGGTAAACATCCACAAGGCCGTGTTGGCTCCGGTGGAATTGTCTGGGCCAGGCAAGGAAAAACTGGCCGGGGAAAAGTTCCTGCAAATCCACGTTCGCGTTTTAAACGTTGGCAAGGTCCCCATGGAGTATCACAGCTGGTCGGCGGATAAAAGCTTGGTGCTTGAAGACAACCGGGGCAAAAAACATTCCCTGGTTTCCTTTCCCCCCGGCGTGAAGGTGCGGGGCAGCATCGCCCGGGCCTACGTGCTGCCGTGGCAACAACCGCAATACGACGTGCTGGTTTTTCCGCCGCCGGAGAAAGAGGTCGAGCATTTTCGGCTGACCCTGCCGGGCGCCGCGGTGGGCGGCCCGGATGCGTTCCGCTTCAAAATCCTTGCGGCAGCGATCAGTGATGGCCCGATCCTGGACCCTGGCGTTTCGCCTGTGGATCCAAAAGCTAATTCCAAGAAATAAGGAGCACCTCATGGTCTATTTGTCAACCCACAGGCGGGGCTTTTCCCTTGTGGAACTTTTGCTGGTAATTGCCATAATCGGCCTGCTTTTCGGCTTGACCATGCCGGCGGTGCAACGGGCCCGCGAAACGGCCAACGCCGTGTCCTGTCTCAACAACCTCCATGAAATCGGCATCGCCATGAACGCCTTCGCGGAAGTACACAAAGGGTATTTGCCGGCTGGTCGCCTCAACAACGAGAGCGCCACCTGGGCGGTGCTGCTCTTTCCCTATGTGGAGCGGCAAGCGGAGTGGGAGGCCTGGGATTTGAAGAAGCCTTATTCGCAACAAACGGAGGCGGCACGGAAAACCATCGTGCCGGTCTACTTCTGTCCGTCGCGGCGCTCCCCCGGCACGCCGGAGTGGAGCTACTCGGGCGATGCGACCTGGAGTTGTACCCGATGGGAGGAAGGCCCCATGGGGCCTTGTGGCCGGCATTATTACTGCGTGGAATACTATTCCTCTCCCCACGTTCCTGGGGCTTTGGGGGATTATGCCGCCAATGTCGGCACGGTTTCCGTTGTGAATACTTGCGGCTGTTACTACTGGGATTACAAGTCGAATGGGGCTTTTCAGTTTGGCAATCCGACCGAACTCGGCGTCAACATGGTAAATCAGATCCCGGATGGCACCAGCAATACCCTGATGGTGGGGGACAAGAACGTTCCGGGAGGTTCCTGGGGCCACGGCGGGTTGGATAGCAGTCTGTACAACGGCGCGACTTGGAGCAGTATTCGAGCGGCCGGCGAGCTTTACCCCTTGGCCAAGAGCACCCAGGAATGGACCTGGACTTTTGGCAGCACGCATCCGGGCGTATGCCATTTTGTCTTCGTTGACGGCCACGTACGGGCCATCAGCACCAGCATCCGGCCAACCACGCTGGAATGCCTTGCCGACCGGAATGGCGGCGTGCCAGTTCCGGATGAAGATTGGTGAGAGAGGCAAAAAGAACATGCAGGACGGGCATTCTCTAGCTCAGTTGTTCCCCCTGTCGTGGATTTTGATCGGAACGGGAGCGCCACGTGGTCGAGGCGGTGCGGTCGATCATCTGAACAGGAGTCAGGAGTCGGTATTGGCTGAATACCAAGAGTTACCTAAGACCGCTACGTCCCCTTGTGGTCGAGGCGGTGCGGTTGATCATCTGAGCAGGAGTTATTATCAGATACTACATTACGGTCGGTGTCGTCCAAGAAGAACCGGCACCTGTAAAGTGGATGACCATTTTCCGCCCCCAAGGTATTCGGTTCGGCGGCGGGGGTACCGGTGTGGAGTTTTGAGACTTTGACCCCCCTTATTTTAGCTTTCCCCATTCCTTGAAAGGCCTTATGTGGACAACCAAAATGCCCAGAGTTTTGAGACTTTGGCCCAGCCGCCCTAATCTTCCAACATCTCCCGGTTCAAACTGTCAACCACCAAAGCCTTGCCTTGAGATAGTGCCCGCCAAGGGGGTAGAATGGTTTGACGCGAGTGGATGAAGCCTGGACTCTTTTTTGACCGGAGGTCCGTAGAGCTGATGACTCTCATCGGCATCATTGTCAATCCGTCGTCCGGCAAGGACATCCGCCGGTTGGTCGCCGAGGCCGCGGGAAAAAATGAAAAAAAGGGGAAGAAAAAGGAAGGGAAGTCAAATAGTATACCTTTCGGCGGGGCGCCCGGAGGGCCCGGGGAGACCTGGGGCGTGATTGGGCAAGCTCGGGTGCCTGTGTGTAATTATGAGATTCTGACCAGTTTGTTCGGTTACAAGACCAATTACCACAGTTTGTTAGGGAAAGAGACCTCGGTCTCAAATAGTTTTGAGACTTTGAGACCAAGCTCAGGGGTTCCCTTAGGTTCAATTACCAACCGTTCAGGCAGGTTGGTTTACTCCTGCCGCTCGCCTATAAGCGCCTAAAAGGAGAAATTCTCATGGCCAAATCCAACTCCTGTACGCGACGAACCTTTTTGCACGCGGCCGGCGGTCTCGGCGCCGGCGCCGTCCTTGCGGGCGGTGCGTTCGGTAACCAGGCCAACGAGCGCCTGGTCTGCGCGGTCATCGGGGTCCGCGGCCGGGGCCGCTCGTTCTACGGCCCCCTGGCCAGTCGCAAAGACACGACCGTTGCCGCCCTGTGCGACGCGGACGCCAACGTGCTGGCCGCCGCGGCCAAGGCCGTGGAAAAAGCCCAGGGACGCGCGCCGCGCACGGTCGAGGATTTTCGCCGCGTGCTCGAGGACAAGTCCATCGATGCGGTTTTCATCTGCACCCCGCACCACTGGCACGGCCCCATCGCCCTGCGGGCCTTGCAAGCCGGCAAGCACGTCTACGTCGAGAAACCCGCTTCGCATGTCTATCGCGAGGGCCAGCTTCTGATTCAGGCGGCAGCCCGCACCAAGCGGATCGTGCAACACGGCACGCAGATGCGATCCAGCGAGGTGACCGCGCGGGCCCGCGAGCTGCTGCGCAAAGGCGTCATCGGCGACGTCAAGATGGCCAAGGCCTGGAACGTGCAGCGGCACAGCCATCGCCAGGCCGTCAAGGACGGCGAGACTCCCAAGGGCGTGAACTACGACCTGTGGCTCGGCCCGGCCCCGCACCGGCCTTTCAACGCCAACCGCTTCCACGGCAACTGGGGCTGGTACCGCGATTACGGCAACGGCGACATCGGCAACGACGGCGTCCACGACATCGACATGGCCTGCATGGGCCTGGACGTCGATCGCCTGCCCGTCCGCATCACGGCCCACGGCAGCCGCATCGATCTGGTCGGCGAGCGCGAATACCCCGACAACATGATGGTGACTTACCAGTTCGACAACAACAAAGTGCTCATCTACGAGGATCGCGGCTGGACGCACTACGGAATGCAAGGCGTGGACAGCGGCAACGAGTTCTACGGCACCAAGGGCTACATGTTCTTCACGCGGCGCGGCCGCTTCCAGGTCTACCTCGATCGCAAAGGCAGCAAAGGACCGTCCTTCAGCGGCGACACCGGCCACGACCGCCACGTGCAGAATTTCCTCGACGCCATCCGCAAGGGCACTCCCGCCAACGCCGACGCCCGCATCGCCCATCTTTCTTGCGCCCTGGTGCATCTCGGCGAAATCGCCTACCGCACCGAGCGCGTGCTGCACTTCGATCCCAAGACGGAAACCATCGTCAATGACAAGCAGGCTAACGCGATGCTGACGAAGGAATATCGCCAGCCGTGGGAGTTGCCGCGGG
>CAZFGM010000206.1:0-10567 GCA_964518515.1 uncultured Alcaligenaceae bacterium
CAAGGCCGGCGGCGTCACCTTCAAGCTGGAATCCGCCCCCCAGGGCATGACCGTCACCCCCGACGGCCGCCTCCTCTGGACCGTGCCCGCCGCCTTCGCCGGCCGCGAAGTCCCGGTGGTCCTGACCCTCCGCGACAAAACCGGCCGCGAATTGTTCCACTCGTTTACGATTAACGTTATCGTCGGCGGGGGAGGTTGAGCGTGCCGTGCCGTGCCGGATTTTTCACGGAAAAAAACTTAGGGTCCTCGGAGAATCGAGCTTTGAAAGTTTTGCATGCGGCCAACCGTTACTGGCCGATCGTTTGAAAATGGGTCCCGGCTTGACGGATCGGGAGCGCTTGTGTATCGGAGTAGAGGAGGTGCAACAATGAAGATTGCGTCGGTCGGGGAAGTAAAGCCGTGCTGGCGTATTCGCCGCACCTGCGTGTCATCTTGGAGCGCTCCGGCCAGCAGTTTCGCGAAGGCGTGGTGCTCCCCTGGCTGGTTGGTATAATATCTTGGAGCGGGAAGTTGCTGAGCCCCAAAGTCAATTTTTGTTTGGGCAACGATTCCTTAGGAACTGGCTGTAACCACTGAGAAGCAATATTCTCTGCCGCCGCAAGTTAGCGTGACCTACACCGACGTTCGCAGTAGGCAGCTGGAAGGAACGTATCCCGGTGACCCATGGCTGGGGTCTGGCCGATTACTGACCTCCGCGTCCGGGGTGGTTGGGGGAACGTTGGCCCTGAAGAGTGGCCTCCCGTCGAACCACTTGGCTTAGATGAGAAGGCGAAGGCACTGCGGATCCTTCGCTATCAACGGGTGAGGAGCGCCCAGGAGGGCCGTGCGGCGATCGCAGCACACCGACCTGTGATGGCTGCGTTCGAGATCACTAGTCAATGGTTCGATGCTCCCCAAGGCAAGAAAACCGGTGACGGCAGGAAATAGAACTCAAACCCAGGAATGCCCGAGGAATGTGCCATGTCGGAAGAAAATGCTGTTAGCGAGGGGGGCCATTAGCCATGTCGGAAAAAATCCACGACCAGGGAGAGTGTCAGCCCAAGATCCGCGATACGGGGTCCGCTGCCCCAAGGTTGAATGCGGAGGAGGTCGCCGCCCAACTCGGGGCGGAACCGACCGGGGTTTCCATCGATCCGGCCGCCGGATCGCTTCCTCTTTTTTTCACGCGCGGGGAAGTGTTAGAAAAAAGCAAAAACAAACAAGACGGTCACAACAGAGCCCAAACCGTGGACGGGACAAACGCATTTCAAGGTTGGCCGACGGAAAAAGTCCCGTCCATAAAAACCCCTCTCCCCGGCCCCAAAGCACAGGCCTTGCTCGAGCGCGATCACAGGTACATGTCGCCGTCGTACACGCGCATCTATCCGCTGGTGTGCGCCCGCGGCTCGGGGGCCATCATCGAGGACGTGGACGGCAACCTGTTTCTCGATTGCACCGCCGGCATCGCCGTCACCGCCACGGGGCACTGCCATCCGCACGTGGTGGCGGCCATCAAGGACCAGGCGGAAAAGCTGCTGCACATGTCCGGGACTGATTTCTACTACCAGCCGCAAATCGACTTGGCCCAGCGGCTGGCGGAGTTGGCGCCCGGCTCTTTGCCCAAGCGCGTGTTCTTCACCAACAGCGGAGCGGAGGCGCTCGAAGCGGGTTTGAAACTGGCCCGCTGGCACACCGGCCGGTCGCGGGCCATCGCCTTTCTCGGCGCCTTTCACGGACGCACCTACGGGGCCATGTCGCTGTCCGGCTCGAAGCTGGTGCATCGCCGCGGCTTTTCGCCGCTGGTGCCGGATATTCACCACGTGCCGTTTCCGCGCGGCTGCACCAGCTGTTCGGCTTTCGCCCCCGGCTGCGCCTGCGTCAAGCAAATCGAAGAGACCGTGCTGAAGCGCATCGCCCCGCCGGAGGAAGTGGCCGCGGTCTTTGTCGAGCCGATCCAGGGCGAGGGCGGCTATCACGTGTCGCCGCCTGGGTTTTTGAAGGCCCTGCGCGAGATGTGCGACCGCTACGGCATTCTCCTGGTCGCCGACGAAGTGCAAACCGGCATGGGGCGGACGGGCAAATTGTTCGCCGTGCAGCACTGGGACGTCGAGCCGGACATTATTTGCCTGGCCAAGGGCATCGCCAGCGGTTTGCCGCTGGGAGCGATTATCGCCCGCGGCGATGTCATGGATTGGCCGCCCGGCAGCCACGCCAGCACCTTCGGCGGCAATCCGGTGAGTTGCCGTGCCTCGCTAGCCACGCTCGATCTTCTGGAACAGGAATACATCGCCAACGCCGCTCAGCGCGGCGAGCAGCTGCGCCAGGGGCTGGTGAAACTGCAACGGCAATTCCCGCAAGTCGGCGACGTCCGCGGCCTCGGCTTAATGATGGCCGTGGATATCGTCAAGGATCAAGGCAAGCAAATCCTCGATCCGGCCTTGCGCGACGCGGTGGTGCAAACCGCCTTTCGCCGCGGTTTATTGCTGCTGGGTTGCGGCGAAAGCGCCCTGCGCTTCTGCCCGCCGTTGTGCATCACGCCGGACCAGATCGAGACGGCCATGCATATCCTCGCGGGGATCCTGGCCGAGATGACGGCGTCTCCCCAGGCAATGACGGGTTGATCCGTTTCCCTGGGCACAAGTCTTTTGAGTACGTCGGCTCGACGCCGCTTTGGATCGGATAGTTTCTGTAGCCGCATTCGCAAGAATGCGGGTGCCGTGGTGCCAGCCCGCATTCTTGCGAATGCGGCTACGAGAAGATGCTGCCGATTTGCGCAAAGCGGTGGCGAACCATCGCACTCCCAAGCCCGCTCATTATGCTCCCGGCGAAATTTTGGCCTGAATTCTCTCCCTTATTTTTCGGCAAGGTGGGTTTTTCTGACCTATACTGGTTATGAGTCCATCCGGCGGCGACGGCAGCCCGCCAGGCGGTCCTCGGAACGCCGCCGCCAGAGATTTAAGAGAGAGAGAAGATGGCCAACCTGACGCCCTCCCTTCGGCCTGGGGTCCCGGGCCTCCCGCGGCACACCTCCTCCGATGATACTCCGCGCGATGCCTTTGTCGGAGTCGATGACGAACTGCGGGCGGAAATGCAGCGCCTGTCGGCGGCCAATGCGGACCTCATGCGCAATTTGCGCGGACAAATCGAAGAACCCAGCGCAGACGAAATGACCGCCGATGACGTGACCGTTTTACGGGCGGAAAACGCCGCGCTGCGCCGCCGACTGGAGGAGGTGGAACAACTCGTGGCCGGCGGCGGCGGCGACCAGGCCTGGGCCGAACGCCAAAGCGAATATGAAGTTCTTCTCGAGGAAAAATCCGAGGTCATTCGCGCCTTGCATCAAAAAATTCAGGAAGTGCAGGAAAGCGGATCTCCCCAGGTCCAGGCCGCGGCGCCCGCGGAAGAGGAGTTGGAAGAGATTCGGCGGCAATTGGAAGAGGAACGCCGGCAGGTGCAGGAAGATGAGGAAACCTTGATGTCCCAGATGCGCGCGATGGAATTGGCCATGTCGCGCGAGCGCGCCGAGCTGGCCCGCCAGCGCGCCGAATTGCAGCGCATGCACAGCGATCTGACCCGCGAGGTGGAACAGGCCAGCCGGGATTCCGGCCTCCGCGAACGCCTTCTGGCCCTGACGCGGCGGCAGCAAGACTCCGTCAAAGGCAAGCCCGCCCCTTCAACCAATGCGAGTAATCCTCCGCCGACCCAGCCCGCACCCGCCAAACAATCCAGCGGCTTCTTCCGCCGCATCTTTGGCGGCTAAATCCTTTGTCCATTTTTGGAGCAACGTCCTCATGAAACGTCGTGGTTTTACGCTGATCGAGCTGCTGGTCGTGATGGCCATTATTGTGATTCTTATCGCTTTGCTGGTGCCGGCGGTGCAAAAAGTACGTGCAGCCGCCGCCTTGTCGGCGACCAACAACAACCTGCGGCAATGCGGCATTGCCGTCCACTCCCACAGCGGCGACTGGAAAATGATCCCCCCGGCCAATGGTTATTTTAGCCAGACCGGACACAGCGGAACCTGCTTTGGCCACCTGCTGCCGTATATTGAACAAAAACCCCTTTGGGATCAAAACTTCAACCTGAACGTGGTTACGGATTTTCTCCCCGTGTTCCAGGCCCAATCGGACCCCACAGCGACTTTGACCACGGGGCCTGTTACCAGCATTGGCGCCAACGGCGCGGTGTTCGGCCTGGGCGCCCGCAACATCGATGGCTCCATGCCCGACGGCACGTCGAATGTCATTCTGTTCGCCACGGTTTGCCAGCAATGCTCCGGAACCGCCGACTGGGCCACGGGCGACCGGTCTCTTTATGGCAGTCAAGCTGCCGACGGCACTATCGTCGCCGATACGACCCTGCCGGCGCCCAACGTCACGGGCGCCAGCAACTGCGGCATGGGCTTCTGCATGTATGGTGCGGTCGGCATCAGCACCTGCATGGGTGACCATGTGATCAAAGTAATTACGCCCGCACAGCAACTTGCCGGCTGGGCCGCCGGCATGCACCCCGATGACAAGGTGAACCCCGTTTTCGATTAAATTTTGTCCCGGGGGGCGAGGACCACGCCGAAGCCGGAGGCACGCCGTTTTGAACTGCGGCCTCAAAACAGCTGATCCCGTTTTTTCCACTTGAGAACTTCCCTATCCTGTGTCATCTTCATGATGGGCCTCCTGCGAGCCCCAGGAGGCCTTTTCGCTTTCTAACCCAACCTCAAACAAACCGTTAAAGAAAAAGCGGAAGATCGGTTATTTTATATTGAAGGAGAAGCGGTCCTTTGGAGCTCACGGTGTCAACCCTCGTGGACAAGCGGGAAGCGCGCATCCAGCGGATGTTTGGCGCCATCGCGCCGAGTTACGATTTTCTCAACCACCTGTTGAGCCTGAATATCGACCATTACTGGCGCTGGCGGACGACGCGGCTGGTGCCGCCGCGGGGCCCGGCGCCCATCCTGGACCTGTGTACGGGAACCGGCGACCTGGCCTTGGCCTACGACCGTGCGGCCGGCGGCCGGGTGCCCATCGTCGGCGCCGATTTTTGCCCGCAAATGCTGGCCCTGGCCGAGGCCAAAGCCCGCCGCCGCAAAGCTTGGGGCCGGATTCGTTTTCTCGAGGCGGACGCCCAGCGCTTACCTTTTCCGGACAATCACTTTCAGATAACGTCGGTGGCCTTCGGCCTGCGGAATGTCACCGATACGGATCGCGGCCTGGCGGAAATGGTGCGGGTCACGCAGCCCGGCGGCGGCCGGGTCGCCATCCTGGAATTCTCGCAGCCGCACGGCTGGTTGCTGGGTCGGTTGTACAACTTCTATTTTCGCTATGTGCTGCCGTTGATCGGCCAGACCATCTCGCGCAGCAAGGACAACGCCTATCGCTATCTGCCGGCCAGCGTCCTGGAATTCCCCGAAGGCGACGCCCTGGCGGAACGGATGCAACGACAGGGGTTGCAGGACCTGCGGTGGTATCCTTTGACCTTTGGAATTGCCACACTTTACGTGGGAAAGAAGGCGTGATGGACGACACGACCCTCTTGATGGAAATTGAACCCGATGGAAGCAGGGATTACGGTCCTTGCGAATGCTGCGGAAACATGTCCAGGACCGTTTGGGGGTTCGTCCACACTCCCAAGAGGACCCTGGCGGCCTATTATGTTTCCTGGACCCTGGGCCGGCTGGATCACGGCGCTCATTTGGACCTGGTCCTTGGAAAGTGGGACGAGGGAAGTAACGCCCAGGACCGTTTCGTGGTTTCCCTGGCCTTCCGAATGATGCCGGAAGGGCCTTCCTTCATGGTCATCGATGCCGCAGGCCGGCCCGCTGCGGACGGCGCAATTGCCGCTCTGGCCTTGGCGCGGGATCAAGTCATAGCAACCTCAACGGCAAGCGAAGTGTTTGCCATTGTGGACGCTATCTACCTGAAAGACCGTCGGCTTGCCAATTGGCGGGAGGATTTAGGATGAGTCCATCGATTTCCTCGTCAGCTGGTCGCCCCATCCTCCCGTCTTGCCGTCATCTCCTGATTCGTGCCGCCCGCGGCGAAAAAATCGAGCGGCCGCCGGTGTGGGCGATGCGCCAGGCGGGGCGCTGGGACCCGGAGTTCAACCGCTTACGCGCGGGTATGCCCTTTTACGAGTTCTCGGAAAACGTCGAGCTGGCCGCGCAAACCTCGCTGCTGCCCCGTCGGTTTGGCATCGATGCGATAATCCTGTTCTACGACATCACCACGCTGCCGGTCGCCATGGGATTACCGTTCACCCTGCAAGCCAACAAGGGCCCCATGCCGGATCGGCCGGTGCGGACCTTGGCGGACCTGAACCGGCTGGAAGCGAAGCCGGACCCGCAACGGTTCGTTCACCTCACGCAGCTTTTGCAGCGGGTCAAGGAAGAGCTTCGTGGCGAGTTGCCGGTCATTGTTTTTGCCGGGGCGCCGTTCACCGTGGCCACCTATTGCATCGGCACGGGCAAGGACATGGCCGCCACGCGGCGCTTCGCCAAGGAACACCCAGGGCTCTGGCAAGGGTTATTGAATCGCCTCGCCCAAGCCACCATCCATTTTTTGGGAACCCTGGTGCAAGAAGGCGCGGAGATAATTCAGCTTTTCGATTCCTGGGCCGGCCTGCTCAAACGATCCGAATATTTGATGTGGGCGCAGCACTTCCACCAGGGGATCTTGGGGAGTGTGGCTACCGTGCCACGGATCTTATTTGTCAAGGAGGGGCCGTATCTCGATTTGATGGCGGTGAGCGGCGCGGAAGTGATCAGCCTGGGCACGCGGCACGACCTGGCCGCCGCCCGGCGGGACTATCCGGACCTGGTTTTTCAGGGCAACGTGGATGAGGCGTTGCTGCGTTCCGGCACGCCTGAGCAGGTGGCCGACGCCACGCGCCGTTGCGTCCAGGCCGGCGGCGGCCAACGCCATATCGTCAACCTGAACCACGGCGTCGATCGCGGCACGCCGGTGGCCAACTTCCAGGCCTATATCCAGGCGGTTCGGGGGGAATAGAGATCTCAATTCTCGTTCGGCCCCTTGGCTGGATTATCAGTATTACCCAGGCCCAAAACCCGTCGTATCGGCCCCGGCCGGTTTTCCTTGGGGGCTTCGTCCACAGCGGGACTGGTTTCGGCCGGTCGCGTGCCGAACATACGTTGGAACAGCCCGGGGCGGTTTTCCTTGGGGGCTTCGTCCACAGCAGGAAGGGATTCACCCGGGCGTGAGCCGAGCATACGATCCAGGAGGCCGGGATTAGAGGCCAGCACCGGTTGGCCATCGACGGCCTCCTTCCACGCCTTGGCGTCGGCGGGCAGGTTTTTGCCCGTGATGGTTTGCAGCGATTCCCGCGCCCGGTGGCGCAGGGCCACGTCTTTTTCTTCTTCCAGAACGTAAACCAACGCTTCGACCGAATCCCATTGCTTGTACTTGGCCAGGGCGTTGATGGCCAGCAAGCGCTCGTCGATGACCTGCTGGCGCTCGACCGAGCTGCCTTCCGAGCGTGGCTGCTTGGCCACGCGGATCAGAGTATGGCGGGCCTCGGGGTTGTTCGTCGCTTCGAGCGACGCCAGGGCCTCGCGGCGAATGAGGGCATTGAAATCGGCCATGAAAAACAAACCCGGCCCCTTCTTGCCCGGCGGTACGATGGGCAGCAGGTACACCTGTTCCAGCACCGTGACGGCCCGCGGGTCCTTGAACTTGCCCAAGGCCTTGAGGGCCCCGAGCCGGCACATCGGCTCCCGATCCTCCAGGGCGGTCTTGGTCAGGATTTTCAGGTACAGCTCGCGCGTTTCGGCATTGGTCGGCTCGCGCAGCGAGGCAAAGGCCTTGCCGCGCTTGGCGCCGTCGTTGCTCAAGCGAATGACTTCCAGCGGGTCCGGGTTCGACGGCCACAGCCGTTCCTGCCACGTCAAATCGCGGCAGGTGACGTGGTCCCACCAGCTATGCACGCAGCCGGCGGAAAATAGACAAACCACCCCCAAGAGCAGAATAAACCCGGGAGTGTGCCTGGCCTGCAACAAGGGTAGCACGGGTCGCCTCCTGTCTTTCCGATACCCCAAGGAAGTCCCGGGAGTTTCTCAATTTTGCTGGCGTTGGGGGGCATGGCTATAGCTATTCCCCCCCAGCCTGGCAAGGGGGATTTTGCCTGCGGGCCGGACAATCCTGGGCATTCGCCGACTTTTTCTTGGCAAAATCGATAAGGAATGTAAAATGGAAGAAATATCCCCAGTGGTCCCCACCTCCTTGAGCATGATGATGGTGCATGCAATGGGTCCGGTTCTGATCCTATCTTCACAAAGGAGATGTTCAGCAATTCGCAAGTGATTGCTCGGGGTCGAGATATTCGAAAGATTGCCGAATTAATTGCAAAATTTGGAGGGACGTGAAAAGGTTGGGTAAAGAAAAAAGGGTGCGATGCCAACGGACAAGAGTGGCATTGGTATGAACACCACGGAATCGGACGAGTAGGGGTAAAACCTGCCGGTGCTCCTGATTCATTCTGATTGGAGGAAACATGAAGGTCCGAATGAAAGATAATGCCCCTGGGGTTAATTTCTTGACCCGAGGGAAGGAATACGAAGTGATCGGTCTGGATCATGAGTCATTCCGAGTCCTCGATGACAAAAGAGAACCTATCCTGTTTCCGAAGTCTTTTTTTCTTGTCGTTGACAATCGTATTTCGGAAGATTGGATCTGGGATCGGTATAGTAGCGACGAGTTTTATGCCAATCCTCCGGAATTGCACGAACCAGGATTTTATTAGGATTACTTTGATCGAAAAAGAGAAGCGGTGGAGCGGTTTGAATCGTTTCTCCGAAAACAGGGCATTCCTCAGGTGTCCTAATACTACAACGCGGAGTCGGTAGGTCGGGCTTCCCAGCCCGACCAAAATAACTCTTCACGGATAATGGGCTGTTTGGGTCGGCCTAGGAAGGCCGACCTACAAACTCAGCGAGAATAATAATAGTCATCACCCTCGGCCCCCGCCCCTAGGGGCCGACATCCATAGAACTTGGGACAATGGCCAATCTCGACGCGACTGCTCTGGGTCAACGGGCCGTGCGACTGGGCTTGTTAACGCTGGATCAACTCCAGGAAGTGTGGGAGGCGCTCGAACAAAACGACGGCGCCCCCGAATTCCTGTTGCGCGCCCTGGAACGCAAAGGCTACCTGACGCCCTGGCAAAGCCAGAAGCTTCTCAAGGAAGATCCGGACGGCTATTTCCTGGGGGGATATCGCATTCTGTATAAAATCGCCTCGGGCAGTTTTGGCCGCGTCTACCGCGCCGACGATCCGCGGACCGGCATTGTCGTCGCCATCAAGGTCTTGCGCCGCAAGTGGAGCGACGACCCGCATTCGATTGACCTGTTCGAGCGCGAGGGCAAGGTGGGCATGTCGCTGCGCCACCCCAACGTCGTCGAGATCCTGGCGGTCAACCGCGATGCCGTCACCCGCCAGTACTACATCGTCATGGAGTTCATCGAGGGGGGCAACCTGCGGGAAATCCTGTCCATTCGCAAAAAGCTGGAGCTGGTGGACGCCCTGAAAATCCTCGAGGATGCCGCCTCCGGGCTGGCTTATGCCTATTCGCGCGGCGTCTCCCACCGCGACATGAAGCTGACCAACATCCTCATTTCCAGCCAGGGCACTGCCAAACTGGTGGATTTCGGCCTGGCCGGGGTGTTCGGCAAAACCAACGAGCAGGACAAAGGCCACGTGGACCGCACCGTCGATTACGCCGGCCTGGAAAAGAACACCGGCGCCCCGGAAGGCGACATTCGCAGTGACATTTACTTTCTCGGCTGCGTCGCCTATGAAGTGTTGACCGGCCGCTCCCCTCTGGACAAGCCCAGGGAGGCGCGGGCCCGCATGAACCGCGAGCGCTTCATCAACGTCACGCCCCTGCGCGGCGACGAAGTGACCGCGCCGCCTTCCGTCCTCCGCCTGATCAACACGATGATGGCGTTGCAGCCGGGCCAGCGCTACCAGACGCCGTCGCAACTGGTGGATGCCATCCGCGAGGTCCGCCGCGAGCTGGAGGGCAAAGCCACCGGCGGGCCCGCGGGCGTCACCCGCACTCTGTTCATCGTCGAGAAAGACGAGCGCCTGCAAGATGTTCTGCGCGACAAGTTCAAGGAAAAAGGCTACAAGGTGCTCATCGCCGCCGATCCGGTGCGGGCCGTGGACCGCTTCCGCCAGCAGGCCTTCGACGCCCTGATCATCGACGCGGCCACCGCCGGTCAGGAAGGCATTATGGTCTTCGACCGCCTCATGGCCGAAGCCTCGCAGGCCCACATCTTCTGCGCCGGCATTCTCATGCTCGCCCAGGACCAGGCCGCCTGGGAAGAAAAAATTCCCACCCGCCTGCACCAGGCCCTGCTCGTGCATCCCGTCAAACTCAAGCAGCTCATGCACAAGGTCGAAGAACTGCTCGCCCGGCATCCGGGATAGGTCCGGGCAAGGTTCCGGGAAAAGCGTAGGCCCTTCGGGCCGTTTTGGCGACAAAAAGTTGTCGCAAACTGATAATCAATAATTGCCAATTACCAATTGCCAATTACCAATTGCCAATTGCCAATTGAAAAAACCTGGTGCCAATTGGA
>CAZFGM010000207.1:0-10542 GCA_964518515.1 uncultured Alcaligenaceae bacterium
GTTAGCGGGCTCGAGCAGCGGTAGCGAGCCGGCGCCTCCGGCCGGAACCAGCATGTCGGCGGCCCGCATGCCGTCGCGGCCGGCCGGGGCTCGCACCGCCAGGGTGAAGTGGTTTTTCTCCTGGTACAGGCCGGCCGTTACATACGGCGCCCGCCGGGCCACGTCGAACACGCCGCCGAAAAGGATCAGGGAGTTGATATCCAGCGCCCCCATTTCGAATCCGGCTTTGACCTCGGGAATGGTGCGGATTTGGGCCAGGTTCAGCCAGGCCCAGGCCAGTGGCTTGGGTGGCAACTGCCCACGGGCTTGCTTGAAAGATTGATCCGCAAGAATGGTGGTCTTTCTCTGGTCGTGCAAGGTGTCGATGGCGGTTTGCAGCACCTTGCCGTCGCTGGCAAAGAGCAAGGTCCCCTCGACCACCGCCAGATGGAATTGCTTGCCCAGATGCAGGACCTCGACCTGGCGATACTTGCCCTTGTTGATTTTTTCCTTGCTTTCCTGGCGGGCCAGCTCCTGTTCGGCGATAGCAAGCGTGAGCCGGGTGAATTTTTGCAACAGGTCCTTGTCCCTGGCCTGGACGACGACCAGAATCTGCGGCGCCTTGCCGGTGAACTTGGCGGCCAAGACCGCGCCGCCGCCGGCCAGGCGGTCGGTCAAATCAAGCCAGGGCTGGCCGAGCTGCTTTTCGAAGTAAGCCACCAATTGAAAGAACCGCCGGGCGTTGGTGGTGTCAAACGCCTCGCGCACGGCGTCGAGCTTCATCAGGTCCTTGAGGACTTGCAGATTTACCACTGCATCCGCAAGGTGGCGCGGGTTTTCGATCTTGACAACCAATTCCGCCTGAGCGGGAACGGCACGCAGCGGGTCGGGAGGATTGTCCGCGCGACCGGCACCGACAAACACCACTGCCGCCAGACTGGAGGCCAACCAGCGCATCGGGTCTTCTCCTCAAGAAAAAGGGGATAGGTATGGCTCAGAATACCGTTTCCCCAGGGGCCGGCAATATCCGGAGCACCCTGGTGCCGTTTCGAGCGCGTTCGGCGCGGGTCTCCTGACCCCGCCGATCCGTCCGACCGAAGGTCTCCTCTTTGCATGGCCGGGAGACCTGCGGTCTAAACAACGGCGGGGTCCGGAGACCCACGCCGAACGCTGGAACTTTGTGGTGATACTTGCCAACGCCGGCCAAGGTTTCAAGCTCCTGTCAGCATTTCGTTGACGGCAACCTGAGATTGTCCAAAAAATTCCCGCGAGCTATACTTGAGTAAATCGATTCGGGATCGAGCAAAAACCGTTGTTCTTAGTGCGGGCTATAGCCCGTGGCTGGTCGAACGGGCTGAAGCCCGCACTACGAGCGCAGAGAGGCGGCCATGCGACGAAACAAGAAAAAGCGCGGCGGACAGGGCAACAGGCTGCGGATGTTCGCCTGGCTGATGGCGTTGACCCTGGCCCTGGCGGGCTGGGGCCTGGGGCGAACCCGGTTGGGCCTGGTCCTGGAACTGACAGCGGCCCTTGTCTTCGCCGTCGGCACGTTGTGGCCGGGCTCGTTTGAAAGCCTGTATCGTCTGGTCGGACCCGCACGAAAGATGGCCGGGAAACCTTCATGAGCGCCTCCTTGCGCCTGGCCGTCACCGCCGACCTGCACTGGGGCCATGGTCCCCGCGGCGATCAGGCCACCCTGGCCTTGCGCGATTTCCTGCGGGCCGAGCCGCCTGACCTGCTCCTTCTCGGCGGTGATCAAGGAACGCAAAACCACTTCGCCGAATGCCTGGAATTGTTTGCCGACCTTCCTGGCCGCAAAGCCTTGGTCCCCGGAAATCACGATCTGTGGGTGGAAGAGAAGGATGCCCGCGGCGATTCGCTTCAAGTTTACGCGAAGCATCTCCCGGAAGTATGCTCCCGTTACGGCTTCCACTATCTCGATCACGGACCGCTCGTCGTGCACGAAGCTTCCCTGGCCATCGCCGGCTCGGTCAACTGGTACGATTATTCCTGGTCGCTGGACCGGCTGAAAGAAGAGGTGCCCGACTGGGAGGTGCGGCTCTCGACCAAGTCTTTCACGCGCGGCCGGCACAACGACGCCCGCTTCATCCGCTGGCCGCTCGGCGATGGCGCCTTCACCGCGCAGGTCGTGAAGAAATTGGAGGAAGATTTACAACACGCCCTGGAACAAGTTGATCGCGCGGTCGTGGTCACGCATCATCCCGCGTTTTACGGCCTGGGCTTTCCCCGCCCCGGGCCCCCCAGCGTGCCGGACGGCCTGTTGTGGGACGCTTTCTGCGGCAACACCGCCCTGGAAAAGATTCTGCTGGGCCACGCCGACCGCATTCCCCTGGTTTTTTGCGGCCATACCCACCGCGACCGGGAAAATTCCCTGGGCAGTATCCGTGGCTACAACATCGGCGGCGACTATCACTACAAACGCCTGCTCCTGGTGGACTGGCCGGCCGGCACGGTCATGGCCCATGACTTCGGCGAACGGCCCCTGGGCGAATTGCCGCAGTAATCCCGAAATCCGAATCTCGAAATCCGAAACAAATCCGAAAAGCAAAATCCGCAATTCGAAACAAACTCCGCTTCCTGTTTCGGGTTTTCCTTTTTCGGATTTCGAATTTGTTTCGGATTTCGAGATTCGGATTTCGGATTTATTCCCTGGGCTTCTTTTTCCCGTGGGGAGAAGGGTACGCGGCGATGCGGAAATTGCGGAAGCTCAAGTTGGTGGTCGGATCGTGCCCCTGCAGGCTGAAATGGCCGGCTGCGAGCCGGCAGCCGGTGCGGGCGTTGTCGCTGGGCGGGCGATGGTCGGTCCAGTCGGTCACCGGGATGCCGTTGACCCAGGTGGCGAAATGGTTGTCGTGGGCCAGGACCGTCAAGGTGAACCACTCGCCGTCCCGGGCGACGGCGCGGCGGGCGGGCTGGCGGCGGTAAATCGCGCCGGTGCCGAAATCCACCGCCGGAGATTTCACCTTCTTCTTGCCGGTGAGCTTGTGGGTCAGGGGATCGTATTCTTCCAGGGTGTATTCCTGTGTCGGCTCGGGAGTGAACTGGTTGCGAATCTGGGCCTCGTAGCCGTTCTGGTACTCGCCGGCCCGGCAGCGGAAGAACACGCCGCTGTTGAGGTGCTTGCCGTGGCTGATGCATTCGAGTTGCAAGAGAAAATCGGCGAACTTCCCTGCGGTCTGCAAGTCGCCGGGGCCGTCCTTGACGTTGATTTCCCCCTTGTCGGTGACGGAGAACTGGGATTTCTTGCCGGGAAATACTTTCCAGCCGGTAAGGTCCTTGCCGTTGAACAGGGACTGGGTTCCTTTCGGCAACAGCTTGACGTTATGAAGGTATAGTTTGGTACCGGCGGGCACTTCAAATGCCAGAGGTTGGGCCACCGGGAAAACGCGCGGCTGCGAGCTTCGGGCCCACCCCCGCCCCTGGCCGAAGGAGGAGACTTCCACGGTTTCGTGACAGATTCCTTTCCCATCGACATGGACGCGGGCATGCCAGCGGCTGAAAGCCTTTTCCGCCTCCAAGGGGTGCTGCAGATAATGCCGGACGACGGGCGGTTTTTGCCCTTCCCAGCGAAAGTTAAAACCGACTTGGTAATCGCGGAACACCGAGGTCGTGGTGACCTTGGCCCCCTTGGCCCTGCCATCGAGAATCAGGATGCCCTTGTCGACTTTGGCATCGCCCTCGACGCGCCAGCCGAAGGGGGTTTCGCCGTCAAACAACAAGAGCCAACCATCGGCAACTTCCTTGGGCGTGAGCGTGTTGCTTTTTTCCTGGGCCGCCACCCAACAGGGGCACAGGACCAACGTCAGCAAGGCAAACCATCTATGCATCGGAAAATCCTCACGGAACCTCAGTCCCCGCTTTTCTTTTCCACGATCTGTGCGGATTTTTTTTCCTGGAGGGCGGTTTCTTGCATCCGCTGCTGGGCTTCTTTCTGGGCGATTTCTTGGGCCCGCTGCTGGGCTTCTTTCCGGGCGAAGCAGCGCAGAACTACGAAGGTATCAACCGCCTGGGCCAGCAAACAGATCAGGATCAGCCACCACATGTAGTTGTAAAACCAACCGGCAAAACCGTGCCGGGCCATGTCCGGGTTCGGCTCCCAGAGGGTGCTGAGCGGCGGCAATCTCCCGGCCAATCCCACGGCCAGCAGCACGAGCCCCGCCACCGCCGCCGCCATGGCGAGGGTGGCCAGGTAGCCGCGCTTGGTCATGGGTATCAGGCCGAGATACTTGACCTTGATAGGCATGATTTCCCCGTTATTCCTGAATTAACCGCAGAGAACGCAGAGGAAATATCTCAAAGAAAATTTGGCGGTAGGAAAATTACACCGCCAAGTATTTTTCATCCCTATTGCCTCCGCGTTCTCTGCGGTGAATTCTTGGTGAGAAAACCCGGTCAAGCTTTTGCCGCCGCCTTCACCGTCGCCGCCGCCGTCGCCGGCTTATATTCGCGGGCTGCCTGAAGGAGCGTTTGCATGAAGGCCGGCAAATCCTCGGGCGTGCGGCTGGTGATGATATTGCCGTCGCGGACCACCTCGGCATCCACGTACTTGCCGCCGGCGTTGCTCACGTCGTCCTTGATGGCGAAAAAGCACGTCGCCTTCCGCCCCTTGAGGGCCTGCGTCGAGCACAACAGCCACGGCCCGTGACAGATGGCCGCCACCGGCTTGCCCTGCTCGGCCATGACGCTCACCAGGCGAATCATCGGCTCGCAGCGGCGCATGTGGTCCGGGGCGTAACCGCCCGGAATGACCAGGACGTCGAAATCGTCGGCGCGAACGTCGCGCGCCGCCTTGTCGCTCTTGGCCGGGTAGCCCAGCTTGCTCGGATAGGTCTGGCCGGCCTCGGGCCCGACCAGAGTCACCTTGCAGCCGGCCTCGCGCAGCCGGTACACCGGATACCACACTTCCATTTCCTGATACATCTGCTCGACCAGCACCGCGGCCCGCACGTTGGACAGGTCCATGTCTGCCTCCTTGGTTATGAATGGGAATCCACTGGTATCACGATATGCCCACGGCCGGTTTCCGCCAAGACTCCCAGAGGAGGGAACCACGAAAGACGCGAACTACCTGAAAAAAACGGGAGGGATGCCAGTTGCCGAAAACAAAAACGGCACCCGAAGCCATTCGGATGCCGTTGATTTCCGTCAAGCCGCCAGTGGCGGTTACTGCCGGTCCAGGCAATCGATCCAGCGGATCAGGTCGCGCAGCGTGGCGTCGTCGAGGTATTCGCGGCCGCGGTTGGCGATCTCGCGGTAGTAGACGGCGTAGCGCTTTTCGACCAGCTTGGTGCGGCTCTCGGCGATGGATTTGATGATCGGGTCGAGACTGCCGCCCGCCATGAAAAAGGTCAGGCGCTGGCCGGCGACGTTGTCCTTCATGTTGGTGACGACGGCGCCCATGGTGGCGACGCCGCGGACCAGGTCGCGGTTGTTGAAGCCCAGGTACAGGGCCATCTGGCCGCCGACCCCCAGGCCATGGCTAACGATCCGCTGCCGGTCCACGGTGTAGCGGTTGGCCGTCTCATTGATGGCCTGAATCACGTAATCGGCTTCGCTGGGAATCCAGCCGGCCTCGTTCTCCGACTTCGGGCAGACCAGGATGATGTGGTTGTCCTTGCAGTAGTCTTCCCAGGCGTCGCTGAAATCCTTGAAATCATCCTCCTTGTTCTTGCCGGGCGGATGCAGCCAGACGACCATGGCGTGGGCGACGTTGGGATCGTAATCCTCGTGGACGTAAAGGTAATACTGGTGGTCGCCCGAGGCGGTGGTGCGTTTGAGCAGGCCGGTGTCGGCCTTGGGCGGCTCCTTCTTGGGCGGCTCCTTGGCGTCTTTCTTCGGCTTGGCCATTTCCAACGGCTCGAGGGCCTTCTTGAGCGAGGCCTTTTCCGGGACCTTCTTGGGCAGCTCCTCGTCCTTGGCGGGGCTGGTGCCGGGAAGCTGGTCGAGGCTGAGCTTGAGCATCTGGGTCTTATCCTTGCGCGAGATTTCCAGGTCGATTTCCGCGCCGGGGGTCAAAGTGTTGAAGAAGGCGAGCAGCTCGTTCTTGCCGCGCTGCTGGCCGGTGAAGCCGGCGAGCTTTTTGCTGGCCGAGCCATACTTGACGATGCGGTCGCCTTCCTTGATGCCGGCCTTATCCGCGGGGCTGCCCGGATAAACGAAGCGGATCTCGACGCCCAGCTTGGGATCGTCGCGCATGGGCAAGATGCCGAGGAAGGGATGGGCGAAGATGGCCAGGCTGCCGACCAGCTCGAGGTTGTTGACGGTGATGACGTCCTTGCCGCGGCGAAACTTGAGGTTGATCTTGTCGCCCTCGTACTTGGTGCCGAGCTGGTGCAGGACCTGGGCCATGCGCACGACCGGCTTGCCGTCGATCTCGGTGATGATGTCGCCGGGCTTGAGACCGGCGCGGTCGGCGGCCGAATCCTTGGTCACCTGGCCGATTTCCGGCAGCGACACATATTGATCGGCGGCTTTCATGCGCACGCCCAGAAGTCCCTTTTTCAGGTCCTTGCCGTCCTTGAGGCGCGGCACGACGGCCAGCACGTCCTCCATGGGAATGGCGAAGCCGATGCCCGAGTCGTACCATTCGAAGCCGGCGGTTTCTTGCTCGGAGTTGGGCGAGGCCGGCACGAGAATGCCCTGGACCCGGCCCTGGACGTCGATGATCGGACCGCCGTAGTTGATGGGCGAGACCTTGGCATCGGTTTGGATTGCCTTGCCCCAGATGCGGCCGATCGCGCTGATGATGCCGACGCTGACCGACGGCGGGTTGTCGCGCTTGGCGTCGAGGGTGCGTCCCAGGGCCAGCACCCACTGGCCGACCTGCATGTCCTTCTTGGGCACGTAGGCCGGCACGGGCAGGTTCTTGGCGTCGATCTTCAACAAGGTCACCATGCGAGCCTTGTCGGTGGCGACGCGGCGGGCGACGTACGGCTCGGCCTGGCCCGGCACGCCCACCAGGATATTGGTGGGATTATTGATGAAGTTGAAGGCGCTGGAGATGACGTAGCCGTCGGCGCCGACGACGACGCCGGTGGTCGGCCCCAGCCCCTTGCGGAACACCGGCCCCTTGGGCGTGGTCACCACCATGTCGCTGCCGCCCAGGGTGGTGATCTGCACGACCGAAGGCGCGACCTTCTTGACCGCGTCCTTCATGGCCTTTTCGATCTTGTCGTTGAGGTCTTCCTGGGCGGCCAAGGGACCGGCCAGCAAAGCCGCCGCCGCCAGAACCAGGAATAATTTCCGAACAAACATGGTGAATTCCCTCAATAAGTGAAAGTCTCAAAACTCGGGGCAATTAGCTTGTCCACGTAAGCCTTTTGAAAAAAAGGACTTATTTTAAAAATGGGGGGTGAGAGTCTTATATTTAGCGTAACCGTTCACCCTTGAGTTTTTTTTCCGAGTCCTCCGAGCCGGAAGCGTAAGCGACGGTCTATTTGGGCCCTCGCTTACGCTTCCGGCTCGACACCGGCCTCTCCTGGCTCCCCTCTTGAAAAAACACCGTTTGGTAACGGTCATTAACGAAAGTTAGCTGGGCAATGTTCCGCGCGGAACCTTCGAAAAATAATCTTTTTCTACAACTGACATTGCAATAGTTGTTTTGTGCGTTCCTGCAACACCGGCAGCGGCGAAAAAACCCAGGCAAATCCCCTCAATAAGTTCTATTTGCACTTGGGTTATTTACTTCTGATGGGAAGCCAAATCTCTACAGATCGGGCGCGCTAGGGGCCCCGTAGGTCAGGCAAAGCGAGTTTCCAAAGCAACTTTCCCGATTTCACATCCTGGACTCTAAGGAAATGGGAGTAGCGGGCTCCCATGATGTTTTCGCCCTCGAAGCTACGGAAGAGTCTGGACCCAAGAACGCCCACCTCTCTGGTATTTGGCTCCCACGGGAACCTTCCCACGAGCTTGCCGGTTTCCACCGAGAATACCCTCCAGTCATCATCAAGGCGTTTCTCGGCCAACTCTTCCTTGGTCCAGGTTAGTCGGACGCACACGAAGCGTTGGTCGGGTGTCACCTTGATCCTACAGGGTCCGCTCTCGACTAACACCGTGGGCTCAAGTTCTTTTCCACTGACCAAATCCCATCGCCTTAGCACGCGTTTCAACGTCTCTTGCTTCGTCTCAGCCAACTCAAACACCGCGGCGACCTTGGTTCCGAGGATCAGTGGATCAGTCTGCAGCGGTCCGCGGAGAGAATAACGGTCCCGGCTTTTGACAGCTTCCACTGCCTTCGGAAGTTTTGGAGCAGGCAGAGCATCCCACGGCACGTTGTCCACACGGCCGCTCGTAAGGTTGATGCGTCTTGCTTCCTTGTAGAACCTGGTCCCCCGCCCAATCTTACCCAGGTCCCACGACACCGCTGCCTCCCACTTGAGCAACAGATCACCCTTGTCCACGAGCGCTTCGGGGGTCATGGACATCAAACTGCTTGGAACTCCAATCGACTGAGAGACCAGGACACGCCTGCCTTTTGCCATCGCCGAGACGTTGAGTACCACCATCTGCCGGGTGTTTGCCCGATCCCCAAACCTTGTCAGGGCGAGGAGCCGATCACCAGCAACCAACAACGGCGTCGCCTCCTCTTCCGTCGACCACAGGACTTGACCGGTCTGCAAATCGACGGCGCTGATGTAGTTCTTGTAGGTCTGGCCGGCCTTGTATTCCAAAGGCACAAAACCGACTTCGCGTTTGGGATCCGCGACCATGCCGGCGGGAAGAATAGCGGTTTCGTTGAACTGCTCTTCGTCCCCCCGCTGATGACCGAAGATCATTTTCGTCGGCCCAAGGACGATTGCAACTGTCAGCAGAGTAGCACAACAAGTGGTGGACATGACTATCTTCCCGTTGTTCGGACCCAGGATTGGGCGATTATTCAAAAAACATTGCCACTTGCCAAATGCTAATTTGAAAATCGAAATTGGCAATCGGCGGAATCCTTCTTTCTTCAATTGGCAATTGGTAATTGGCAATTGGCAATTCTTCCTACTTCCCCTTGGGCTGTTCTTCCAGCGTCAGCTTGAAGCTTTTCATCTTGGTGCCGCGTTGCACGTCGAGCTTGACCTCATCCTTGGGCCCGACGCGTTTCATGATGTCCTTGAAGATGCGGATAGACTGGACCAATTCGCCGTCCACGTAGACGATGAGGTCGTCTGGCCGGAGGCCCACCTTGGCGGCGGGCGAGTTGGGCATGACTTCCTCGACGTAGGGGGGCGTCACTTGCACGGCGTTGTGGACGAGGATGATGCCGTGGAAGCCGCCTTTTTCGGCGGTCTTCTTGTCGGTTTCAATGGGGAGGTAGGTGCCGGCCATGGCTTGCTTGACGAAGGCGGCCATGTCCACCTTGATGGTCTTGTCGCCGCGCTGGATTTCCACCTTGGCCTGGATGGGCACGGCGTAGTTGATCCAGGTGTCGGACAGGGTGTTTTTCAGCTCGCGGCCGAGGACGCCGAGCAAGTCGCCCTTGAGGTTGGTGAGGCTGCCGCCGGCGGAGCCGGGGTTGCAGGCGATGGCGTCGATGAAGTAGGCCTCGCCCTGGAAGGGAGCCTCGAAGACGCCCTTGCGGCCGCGCAGCTGGGTGTAGGCCTGAATGACGCCGCGCTGCACGCTCATGGGCTCATCCTTGGTGGCGACCTGGAAGCAGTTGGAGTGGGCCAGAATCCAGTCGCCCGGCCCGGCCAGCGGCCGTTTGGACGCCGCCTCGAAATCGAAGAAGGGCAGGTTGTCCACCTTGTCGTCGATCTTGACCAGGGCCACGTCGAGCTCGGGTTCCTTGTACAGAATCTTGCAGTGATAGAAACGGCCGTCGTACAGGTGGCAGCGCAGGTCCTGCGTGGCCAGGATGTGGTTGTTGACGGTCAGGATGTGGCCCTGGGCTGAGACCAGGATGCCGGTGCCGTAGGAGGGCAGGCCCTTGAAGCCGCCGGCGCCGAACAGCTTGACCATCTTCTTGTTGACTTCGCCGGCGGCTTTGGTCACCGAGTTCTGGGCCGGCAAGGACACCTGGAAGGCGGCCAGGACCAGGGCCGTCAGGCCCAGGCGGAACGCCGTTTTCTTGGGATTAGTCGGAAACATGCGAAACCTCACTTGGTGGCCAGATAATAGATTTTTCACCACAGAGAACACAGAGAACACAGAGAAATCAATCAAGAAAATAAGGTGCGTTACGGAATAGCAGGGGATTGATTCATATGGCTTTTGGGCTATAACCCTCACCCGCTGGACTGGGGAAACCTAATTTCTCCATCAATTCCTCTGCTCGGGTAACTCCGTGGGAGTGACTGTGTTGCTGGAAAAGGTGAAGAGCTTCTTCTGCTGAGGCCAGGGCCTCGCGGAATTCGCCTTTACGTCTTTGTACTTCCGCAAGAATCAACAGGTTATCGCCCAAAAGGAGGGGATACCGGTTGGGTGAAAACATTATCCCATCCCGAATCGCTCCTTCTGCTTGGTCATTGTCATTCTTCGTCAAATAAAGATCGGCGAGATAATTGAAGCTCAGCGCTGTTTCTTCTGTGAGGCTCGGCACAGCACTGGTCAAGCTTA
>CAZFGM010000208.1:0-10508 GCA_964518515.1 uncultured Alcaligenaceae bacterium
TAACCGGCCGGTTTACACCGGCCGCTCGCCCCGCGACGCTCGCCTGGGTTATTCCCCCAGGTATGCTCCCTGAACGCGCCGATCGTTGCGCAGCATCTCGGCCGAACCGCTCAGGGTGATCGAGCCGGTTTCCAGCACGTAGCCGCGGTGTGCCAGCTTCAGGGCCAGGCGGGCGTTCTGCTCGACCAGCAGAATCGCCATGCCGTCCTGGTTGAGCTGGCGGATCACGTCGAAGATGCGCAGCACGATTAAAGGGGCCAGGCCCAGGGACGGCTCATCGAGAAGGAGAAGGCGCGGCCGGGCCATGAGGGCGCGGGCCACGGCCAGCATCTGCTGCTCGCCGCCGGACAGGGTGCCGCCGGCCTGATGCTGCCGCTCGCGCAGGATGGGAAACAGGGCGAAGGCCCGCTCCATATCGGCGGCGATGCCGGCTTTGTCCGATCGCGAATACGCTCCCATTTGCAGGTTTTCCAGGACCGTCATGCGCGGAAAAATCTTGCGGCCTTCGGGCGCCTGCACCAGGCCGCGCTGGACGATTTCATGTGCCGGCAGTTGGTGAATCTCCTCGCCGGCAAACACAATCCGCCCTTCCCACGGCGGATTGACGCCCGACAGGCAACGAAGGGTAGAGGTCTTGCCCGCCCCGTTGGCGCCGATGATGGTGACGATTTCTCTATCGTTCACCTCCAGGGAAATGCCCTTGAGCACCTCGATAGGACCGTATCCAGCTCGCAGATTGTCCACCTGAAGTAATGCAGCCATAGCTTTCTCCGCGCTTTGTTTTCGAATTTCGGATTTCGAATTTGTTTCGAATTTCGATATTCGGATTTCGAATTTTCTTCAAGCCACATCCTCTTTGCCGAGATAGGCCTCGATGACCCGGGGGTTGGCCCGCACTTCGGCCGGCGTGCCCTCGGCGATCTTGACGCCGTAATCCAGCACGGCGATGCGGTCGGAAATGGCCATGACGACGTTCATGTGATGCTCGATGAGCAGGACGGTAATGCCGCGGGCGCGGATGTCGCGAATCAACGTCATGAGGTTGGCCGCTTCGGTCGGATTCATGCCGGCGGCCGGCTCGTCCAGGAGCAGAAGCCGCGGCGTGGTGGCCAGGGCGCGGGCGATCTCCAACCGCCGCTGGTCGCCGTACGGCAGGTCCTTGGCGAGCTGGTCGGCCTTGCCGGCCAGGCCCACAAAATCGAGCAGGTCGAGAGCACCTGGCAGTGCCGCGGCGGACTTCTTCGCCTGATCCATGCCGATGAGCACATTGTCCACGGCGGTCATGTTCTGGAACAGGCGAATATTCTGGAAGGTGCGGGCGATGCCGGACTGGGCGATGACCTCGGGGGTTCGCCGCGCGCGTTTCCAGACGGAATAGGTTCCCAGCGACCCCAGGCCCAGGCCCAGGCCCAGGGCGATCCAAACATGGCGTTTCCTTGTGGCCTGATCGTTGCCGACCTGGGCGAGTTCGGCCAGCTGGGCCAAGGCAGCTTCACGCGATTCAAGAGTCGTCAGAGTCCGGCTCTTGTCCTTGGAAAGAACCAGCCATCGGCCATTTCGTTCCACCAGGGATTCATCTGATCCTTCCAGGGCAATCAGTTCTTCCAGGTTGTTTTTCAGCTGCCGAGCTTCGGTTTCGGTGGAAACGACCACGAAAGTTTTCTTGCCGTCCGCGGTGACGACGGCCCAGCGCTGGTTGCGTTGTTTCTCCAGGGCCAGATCGCCCCAGACATAGTTCCAGCCGCTCTGGATGGCGGCGGCATACGTGAAGGGCCGGCTGGGATCGCCCGTATGCCGTTTGATGCCGGCCCGCCACAGCCGATCCAGGTTCACGGACACCAGCACGGCGGCCACGGCGGTCAAGAGGCCGATCAGAACGCAGGCCAGCAGCACCTTCCAGGTGAAGGGCCGGCCCGGTTCGCGCCCGGCCACCTGAATCGAACCGGCGGTCGGCTCGTACAGCCCGGTGACGGCGTTGAACACGGTGGTCTTGCCGGCGCCGTTCGGGCCGATGATCGAGAAGATCTGGCCTTCTTCGACGCACAGGTCGAGCTGGTTGATGGCCGTCAGGCCGCCGAAACGCATGGTCAGATTGCGGATATCCAGAAGGGCCATCTTACTTCCCCCCTTTCAAGCTGAGGGTGGAAATCTGGGAAAGGGACAGGGCCAGGGTCGGGGTGGCCAGGACGGGGTTTTGCCAGGCCGGGACCGCGACCGGTGCGGCCGGCTCTATTTCCTTCGGCGGCGGGGCGACGGCTTTGGACCGGGCGGGCAGAAGGCCCTCGGGCCGGAAGCGCATCACCAGGATCAGGGCCAGACCGAAGATCATCAGCCGCCAGTTGCTGAAGAACAGGAAGCGGTTGCCGGAGGCGTTGAGGCCGGATTTCTGCACCAGGCCGTCGAGGATCGGAGCGACCACGTTGTCGAAGCCGATGAGCAGGAACACGCCCAACAGGACGCCGCGCGAGCTGCCCAGGCCGCCGAGGATGAGGCAGCACAGCATGATCATCGAGCGGTTGAAGTCGTAGGCGTCAGGCCCGGCGGTGCTGGTCAGCTTGGTGGCGTACAGACAGCCGGCCAGGCCGGCCAGGGCGGCGCCCAGGGCGAACGCGGTCAGCTTGACGCGGGCGGCGTTAACGCCCATGCAGGTGGCGGCCAACTCGTCCTCGCGGACCGCCTTCCACGCCCGGCCCACGCGCGACCGCTCCAGCTTGAACACCAGCACCAGCACCGCCAGCAGCACGCCCAGGGCGAGGAAATAGAACAGGCGATAATCCAGGTTCCAGTCGGTTCCGAAACCGAGTTTGCTCCCGACCCCGGCCAGCCAGTCGGGCATCTGGGGAGACGGAATCGGATTCAGGCCGCGCGTGCCGCCGGTGATTTCTTCCAGGTTGCGAATGGCGATGCGGACGACTTCGCCGAAGCCGAGAGTAACCAGGGCCAGGTAGTCGCCGCGCAGCCGCAGGGTCGGGGCGCCGAGCAAAAGTCCCAGAAGACCCGCACCCACCACCGCCACGACCAGGGCGGCCAAAAAGCCAAACTGAAACGGATACGATGGCACCGTCAGGATGGCGGTCAGGTATGCCCCGACCCCGAAGAAGGCCGCGATGCCCAGGTGCAAGAGGCCGGTGTAGCCGACCACCACGTTTAACCCCAGGGCCAGGATGGCGAAGATGAACAAAAACGTCATCTGCGAGCCGAGCGACGTATCGGCAACGCGGAACAGGAAGCCCTCCAGACCCAGGAAGGGGTACAAGAGGACCAGGGCCAGGCAGAAAACCGTGGAGAGTGGAGTGCGGAGCCTAGAGCGCAGAGTGCCCGTCCACGAAACCTGTCCTTCATTGCGCTCCGCGCTCCGCGCTCCGCGCTCAACGTTGGGGTTCATACCTTTTCCCTCCTCCGCGCGCCGAGCAGGCCGGCCGGGCGGAAAATCAGGATGACGATCAGGATGGCGAAGATCAGGGCGCTGGTCCATTTCTCGCCGAGGTAGGCGCTGCCCAGCGAGCGGACCAGGCCGAGGATCAGGCCGCCGAGCACGGCCCCGGGAATCTGGCCGATTCCACCCAGGACCGCGGCCGTGAAGGCGAACAAGCCGATCTGGAAACCCATCTGAAAGCTGATGGTGTTGATGTACAGGGCGTAGACCACGCTGGCGGCGCCGGCCAGCGCCCCGCCCAAGGCGAAGGTGGCGGTGATGACGCGATCCACCGGAATGCCCATGAGGCGGGCGGCCACCGGGTCCTGGGCCGTCGCTCGCATCGCCTTGCCCAGCCGCGTGTACTTCACGAAAAGGGTCAGGCCGATCATTAGCGGCAGCGTGATGGCGATGACCAAGAGGTCCTTGACCGTGAACTGGATCGCGCTGTCGCCGAGTAGATTTTGGGTCGAGACCAGGTCGGGGAAGTTGCGATCGGCCGCTCCGCCCCAGAACTGGCCCGCGTTCATGAAAATGAAGGACACGCCGATGGCGCTCACCAACGGCGCCAGCTTGGGTGCGTTCCGTAGCGGTTTGTACACGATCCGGTCCATGGCGACGTTGAGGGTGGCACAGAAAACCGCGACCGAAACGAGAATCAGGGCGAGGCCGAAGATCAGGGCCATGGGAGCGGCGCCGGTCAGGCCCAGGACACTCACCATGGTCAGGGCCAGGAACGAGCCGAGCATGACCAGATCGCCGTGGGCGAAGTTGACCAGCTCGATGATGCCGTAGACCATCGTGTAGCCCAGAGCGATGAGGGCGATGAGCGAGCCGTTGGTCAGGCCGATCAAGCAGTGCTGGAGAAACATCTCCAGGCCGCTGGTGGTCATCGTGGCGAACAAGGTCATGACAAAGCTCCTTGGTCCGTTATGTGGGCAAGCGGTTCGCCTGGCTTTCTTCCAATTGGCAATTGGCAATTGGTAATTGGCAATTGGCAATTGGCAATTCCAGGTCGAAGACGATTTCCAAGCCAATAGCCAATTGCGAGCGGAAGGCGTGAGCCCCCTGACAACACTGGGGGGAACAGAGGGTTAGGGTCGCCGGTCATCAGGGGGCTGACGCTCACCGCTCGCCGTTTTTCTGGAACCACAGAGGCACAGAGAACACAGAGAAAAATCAGCAAGATCGCTGGAAATGGGTGTCCCCTTTGTTGAAACCCGCTTTCCACCAATGCGAACCTTGTTGATTTCCTCTGTGCCTCTGTGTCTCTGTGGTTCCGGTTAAAAGGGGCGAGCCGAGGTCCGTAAGGACCCGGGTCCTTACGGACCTCGGCTCGCCTGACTTGGGGGTTTACTTGCCGAGCAGCTTGACGAACTCGAACCGGCCATTGCGGATGATGTTGCCGCTCATGGTGGTCAGGGTGGTGTCGCCGTTGGCGTCGAAGGACCAGCGGCCCAGGGCGCCGTCGAAGTTCTGAATCGACAAGCAGGCCTGGAGGATGGCGGCCCGGTCTTTCGTGCCGGCCTTGCGTATGGCTTCCAGGGCCACCTTGGCGGCCTCGTAGCCGTAGATCGCGTAGGCTTCCGGCATGCTGCCGAAGCGTTTCTGGTACTTCTCGACGAATTCCTTGCCCTTGCCGGTCAACTTTTCCAGCGGCAGGCCGCCAAAGGTGACGTAGCAGCGGTCGTTGAGCACGTCGGCGCCAGCGGCTTGGATGAAAGCTTCTTCCATGCAGCCGTCGGGCACCATGAACTTGCAGGTCATGCCGGCGGCGGCCATGTCGCGGGCCAGCTGGCCGCCCTTGGACTGCGTCGTGCCGCCGAAGTACACCAGGTCCGGATTCAGCGCTTTGATCCGCGTCATGAGCGACTTGAATTCCTGGGCGCGGGCGTCGATGCTGTCGTGGCCAAGGACCTGGATACCGATTTCCCGGCAGCGTTCCTCGAACAGCATGGCGATGCCCCGGCCGTAAACCTCGTTATCGTCGAGGATGTAGACTTTCTTGACGCCCATCTCTTTGGCCCAGTCGGCGCCGAGGGGGCCCTGCAAATCGTCGGCCGGCACCACGCGGGTGTAGTTGACCTTGCCCGTGGGCCGGTAGATGTCCGGCTCGCCGGCTTCGCCCTTGCCGGGCTTGGTGAGTCCGGGCCAGGTGTTGGCCGGGCTGATCATTAAAAGGCCGGCGCGGTTGAGGATCGGCATGGAAATCTTGGCGGCCCCGGAGTTGAACGGGCCGATGTACACCATCACGTCGGGATTCTTGACGGCGAAGTCGGCATTGGCCGCCTCGGCCTCGGCGGTCCAGCTGCCCGCCGCCGCGGTGGCGTCGTCCTTGTCGAGATATTCGATGGTGAACGGCCCGGCTTTGTAGTCGGCCTCTTCCAGGGCCATGCGGATGCCGTTGACGACCGTATCGGTCTGGGCCTTGGCGTTTCCGGTTCGCGGCAGGCTCGAGACAAGCTTGATCGTTGTCGAAGAATTTTCCTCACCGCTTTTGCATCCGCTGAGCGACACAGTGCTCACCGCGGCAACGGCCAGGACTGCCAGACGCATCAAGAATCGTTTCATGGCGTGCTCCTTTGAAAATGGGAAATTTAGAAACAGATCAACTTTTCCCCACCCACCGGACAGGCGAGGTCGATTTTTCGAGTTAAGCAGGACGGACCAAAGAAAGGCAAGAAAGGTGCCGGAAGGGGCAAGCCGGTTGGCTAATGAATGCATGGACAAGATAATTAACAAGTTGTGTCGATAACAACGAAGGGTATCGAAAAGTGGGAATAGGGTTTCTGTATCCTTAATGATACGAATTGATATTACTTTGATCCAGGGGGAGTTGTTCACTTGCCCGTACCGATCATTTCCGCGAGGGCATTTGATCGGTACGGCGCCGCGTCGTAATGTTTAGGCATTTCATGGCTTACATACACGCCTTGCTCCGTGCCGCTCACTTTCCTGCCACCAGGGGGCACCAGAGGCAACTCCAGGGCCTGGTTGGCTTCCGCATCCCCAACATGGGGGGTGAACGGCCACGATTCCGGAAGTCCCCAGTTCGCTGGGCCATTTGAAAAAATGGTTCGGAAAAAGCTTGCCTCCGGCCTTCACTTGGGACAAGATGCGGAGAAGAATCTTCCAGCAGCGGCCACCCTTTCTCAAAACAAGGAGGGGAAAATGCCCTCGGTCAAAGAGATTCTCGCCATCAAGGGTTGCAAAGTATTCACGGTCCACCTCGACGCCTCCGCACTGGAAGCGGCCCAGCTCATGAACGAGCACAAGATCGGCGCCCTCCTGGTGATGGACCAGGATCGGATCGTCGGCATGTTCACCGAACGGGACGTGTTGCGGCGGATCGTGGCGGAGGAACGGTCGCCGTCCCGGACGCGGGTCGCCGAGGTGATGACGACCGAAGTGGTCTGTTGCACGCCGCAGACACGATTGGATGAAGCGCGGGCGGCCATGAAGAACCGCCGCATCCGCCACTTGCCGGTGCGCGACGGCGATGGCGGACTGCTGGGCATGATTTCCATCGGCGACCTCAACGCCTACGAGGCCCACAGCCAGGAAGTCACCATCCATATTCTCGAAGAGTACATTCACGGCCGAGCCTGAACCGAATCCGAATTGAGGGCGAAGAAGGTTCCCAAGAGAAGGAGAACGAGGAAGATTATGATTAGGAAGAGGATTAAGAGCACGAGAAAGAGTAAGAGTTGCGCATTGCCTGGCGAGTCATACTCTTACTCGTGCTCTTAATCCTCTTCCTATTCTACTTTTTATTGGTTGTGGCTATGCCACGTTAGGAAATTCATGATAGTTGGTGTTCCGAAGGAAACCGTTGCGGGGGAGCGGCGCGTGGCGTTGGTTCCCGAGCTGGTTTCCAAGCTTACCAAAGCGGGCCTGGAGGTCCGGGTGCAAACCGGCGCTGGCGAGCCTGCCGGCTTCCTCGATCCGGCCTATCAGGAACAAGGGGCCCGACTGGAAAACACGGTAATCCCTTCCGCCGACATCTTGATCAAAGTCCAGCCGCCCAATCCCGAGGAAACCGGGCAAATCCAAGAAGGGGCCACCCTGGTCGGCTTTCTGCAACCCTACACGAACGGCTCGGGCATTCAAACCCTGGCGGCGCGGAAGGTGACGGCGTTCGCCATGGAGCTCATGCCGCGCATCACCCGCGCCCAGGCGATGGATGCCCTCAGCGCCATGAGCACCGTTGCGGGGTATAAGGCGGTTTTGATGGCGGCGGAGCGCTTGCCGAAGTTTTTCCCGCTGCTCATGACCGCTGCGGGAACTCTCACGCCGGCCAGGGTCTTTATCATCGGGGCCGGGGTAGCCGGCTTGCAGGCCATCGGCACGGCCAAACGCCTGGGCGCCGTAGTCGAGGCCTACGATACCCGGCCGGTGGTCAAGGAGCAGGTTGAGAGTCTGGGTGGCCGCTTCGTTGAGTTGGGCCTGGAAACCAAGGACGCCGAGGCCAAGACCGGCTATGCCAAGGCCCAGTCGGAGGAGTTTTACCAGAAACAACGGCAGATGATGCTCAAGTCCGTGGCCGCCGCCGACGTGGTCATTCCCACCGCCCTCGTCCCGGGCAAACGGGCCCCGGTCCTCATCACCGAGGAGATGGTCCAGGCCATGCGACCGGGTTCGGTCATTGTCGATCTGGCTGCTGAACAGGGGGGTAATTGTGCACTCACCGAACCGGGCAAGGAAGTTGTCAAGCACGGCGTGGTCCTTCTCGGCCCGCTCAACCTGGCCAGCACCATCCCGTTCCACGCCAGCCAGATGTACGCTCGCACGGTGACCAATTTCCTGCTGCACCTGGTCAAGGACGGGAGCGTCAAGCTCGACCTGACCGACGAATTGACACGCGGGCCGCTGGTGACGCACCAGGGCGAAATCGTGTATGAGGTGGTGAAGGGGACGCTGGCTTCTTGAAACAACAGGGGGAATAATTGGCAATCCTGCAGCGTTTACGGCAAAAAGTGATAGATCGTGATTACTACCTTTCCAGTCATGGGGAAGAGGAAATGTGGGCGGACAATCTTGAGCGCTCGGATGTCGAAAATGCTATTTTGAAAGGAAGAATCGAAAAAAACTGACCAAAGATTCGCGAGGCATCCGCTATCGGATAGAAGGCCCAGCCCTTGACGGACGCCAGATTCATGTTATTTGTCGCTTGGACGATGAAAGCACTCTCCGAATTCTAACGGTGTACGCATTGTAAGAGGAGAAGCGCCGATGAAATGTGATTTTTGCGAGGGCCAGACCCGGACCCGGCGGGTCAAAAAGCACCACTGGTTTGGGGGTCGCTTATACGTGGTGGAAAACGTACCGTCCCAAGTCTGCGGCGAATGCGGTCAGCGCTATTTTCATGCCAGCACCTTGGACGCCATCGATCTCCTGCTGGCAAACGATCCTCCCGTCAAGCAAGAGCTCAAAGTGGAAGTGGTTTCGATGTAAACACCGCCGAGGGTCCGCGAAATTTCCCGACGGAGCCGCCTATGGAAAGTTTTACGCCCAACCATGAAGTCGGCCTGTACATCTTCATCCTGGCCGCCTTTCTCGGCTATCACGTCATCTCGCGGGTGCCCCCCTTGCTGCATACGCCGCTCATGTCGGCCACCAACGCCATTTCGGGTATTTCGCTGATCGGCTCCCTGGTGGTCGCCGGCGCGGATTATCCCGATTCACCGAAATTCGAAATGTTCGGGGTTGTTTTCAATTTAAGCACCCTGCTCGGCTTCCTCGCGGTGGCGTGTTCCTCGACCAACGTGGTCGGCGGCTTTCTCATCACCGATCGCATGCTCAAGATGTTCAAGTCCGCGAAGGATGTCACCCAGCTCCAGCCGTGGTATCGCCGGCCAGTGCCGCTTTTGCTCGGCAGCCTTGTCCTCGCCGGCCTGACCGCCTTCCTTTTATTCCGCGAGCAGCTGCAGGCCATTCCGCCTCACGAAGTTTTGCGTTATTTATACATCGTTTCGGGAGTGCTGTTCATTCTCGGTCTGAAGGGGCTGAGTTCGCCCAAGTGGGCCCGCCAGGGCATGTTCCTGGCCGAATTCGGTATGCTGGTGGCCATCGTGGGCACGCTGTTTCATGAGGACATCCACAATCCCTGGTGGATTCTCGTCGGCCTCATCATCGGCTCGGTCGTCGGCGGCAGCATGGGCCTGCAAATCCCCATGACCGCCGTGCCGCAGCGGACGGCCCTGTCGCATTCGCTCGGCGCCCTGGCCGCCACCCTGGTCGGCATTTCCGAGTATCTCCGCCATCAGGACCATCTCGCCGGCCTGGAAATGTTGCCCCTGGGTTTCGAGGTGGTCATCGGCGGCCTGACCTTTACCGGCAGCCTCATGGCCGCCGCCAAGCTGCAAGAACTGCTGCCAGGCCGCCCCATCACCTACAAGGGACAAAATATCTCCAATTTCCTTTTGCTGGCCGTCATGGTCGGCTCCCTGATCTACTTGATCTTCGTTCCGTCGGCCGCCGGGTTGTTCTTTTTGATGGTGGTCCTTGCCTTGCTGTTTGGTTTCCTGCTGGTCATTCCCATCGGGGCGGCGGACATGCCGGTGGTCATTGCCCTGTTGAACTCGTACGCCGGCCTTGCCGACGCCGCCATGGGCTTCGTGCTCATGAACAAGATCCAGATCATCACCGGCTCGCTCGACGGGACCTCGGGGTTCCTGCTGGCGATGCTGATGTGCCGGGCCATGAACCGCTCGGCCATGAACGTGCTGTTCGGCGCCTTCGGCAAGATCGAAAAAGAGGAACAAGGTCCGGCGGACCAGGCCAAGGGGAGCGTGCGCAGCATCGTTCCCGACGAGGTGGGCGTGCTCCTGGATAGTGCCCGGTCGGTCATCATCGTGCCGGGCTACGGCATGGCGGTGGCCCAGGCCCAGCACGCCGTCAGCGACTTGGCCCGCATGCTGCAAAAGCGCGGCATCGACGTCAAATACGCCATTCATCCCGTGGCCGGACGCATGCCCGGGCACATGAACGTGCTCTTGGCCGAGGCCAACATCCCCTACGATCAGCTCTTCGAGATGGAGCAGATCAATCCCTACTTCGCCGAGGCGGACATCGCCCTGGTGGTCGGCGCCAA
>CAZFGM010000209.1:0-10506 GCA_964518515.1 uncultured Alcaligenaceae bacterium
CCAATTCACCAAAACCCCAATCTTTGAGTGGGAAAAATCCTTCACGGCGTTGCCCGAAAGGGGCCACTTCTTCCGGGCGGGTCCCGGGAGAAGTATAGCGTCGTTCTTTGGATTTGGGTGCGTGAAACGCCCAGCCGATCAGCGCGAGCCGGTCTCGCGCTCGACCGCTTGGAGCTTGCGGACCACCTCGCGGTAACGGTCGTCGGCGCGGCGGCGGTGGCGGTTTTCCTGCTCGTACAGCTGGCGGGCCTTGTCCCAGGCGGCGCGGGCCTGTGCCGGGCGGCGCAGGTGGTAATAAACGTCGCCGAGGTGGTCCCAGATGGTGGGGTCGTCGCCGTCGGGCAAGGCGGCGGCGTGCTCCAACTCCTTCAGGGCGGCGTCACACTGGCCGCGGCGAAACTGCACCCAGCCCAGGCTGTCCACAAAGGCGGCATTGTCCGGCTCCGGCTCGCTCGGGGGGTTGGCCAGGCCGCGACGCTGCTGGCGATCCAGGTCGATGGCCTTGCGGATCAATTCTTCGGCCTGAGGCAGGTTCTTGTTCTGGTCGGCCCAGAGGTAACCCAGGTCGTTGCAGGCGGTGGCGTTGTGCGGATCGATTTTCAGGACAAGCTCGAGCTGCTCCTCGGCCTTGGCCAGGTTGCGAGCCGCGGAATAGACGCTGGACAGGAGGTAGCGGATTTCCAGGACCTGGCCGGGCTGGGAGTATTCCTTGAGCAGGGCCAGACATTCCGCCTCGGCGCGGTCGTAGCGCTCGCCGAGGGACAGCAGGCGGATGCGCAGGCCGCGTAGGACCAGGCGCTCGGTGTCCTTGGCCAGGGCCAGGGCACGGTCGGCCTCGGCCAGGGCGTCGTCGATCTTGCCCTGGCGGGCCAGGGCCTTGGCCAGGTCGTTGTGGAACAGCACGTGATTGGTGGTCTTGGCCTGCTTGAGGCCGTCGCGGCAAACCTGAATGACCGCGTCCACTTTGCGGGCCTTCCACAAGAGGCGTAACAGGCCGCCGTAGACCAGGGGTTCATTGTCGGCGGGCACGTTGGTCAAGCATTTGCGATAAAACCGCTCCGCTTCCTCCATCAGGCGATGATGGTCGGCCAGAGCCGCCAGGAGCATCAGGGTATCGGGCTGCAAGGCGCCGGCGCCGGGCCGGCCGGCGGCCCGGAGCACGTCCTGGGCCAGCTCTCCTTTTTGCCGCAGCATGGCGATCATGGCCTTGGCCTGGGCGGGGCGGGCCGGCACGGGCGGCCGCTGCTTGGCCTCGGACAGGGTTTTGTCCAACAGCGCCAGCGCTGTTGCCGAATGCCCCGCGTCGCGGTACACCCCGAACAGGCCGGCAAACAACTCCGGCGTCGGGTTGGTGGTGGCCAACTCGAGGAACAGCTTTTCCGCCTCGGCCGGCCGCGTCCGGCCCTGTTCCTTGGCGACGACCAGCTTGAGGCCCTGGTTGTAGGGGTCGGCCTTGGCGGCGCGCTCGAGCCAGGGCAGAATCTCCTCGTCGCGGCGGAGCGTGCGCAACAGGGCGATCTTCAGGTCATAGGCTTCGGTCCCTTGCGGCCCCAGACGCAAGTAGGCGTCGAGGTATTGCACGGCTTCGGCCAGGCGGTTCTGCTGCTGGGCGATCTGGGCGAGGTGAAAGTTGAGCCGGCCGGCGCTGCCCGGATCACTCTTCTGGGCGCTCTGGTAGGCGGCCAGGGCCTGGTCAAATTGCTTGGCCTTGAGATACATGCGTCCGGCCCGCTCGTGCACCTCGGCGGCACGCTGCGCCACCATCTCGCGTGTCAGGGGAGCGCGTTCGACAAAGAAATCCGGATGATCGAGAATCTGGGCGGCGCGGGAAAAGGCGGCCCCGGCGAGGGCGAACTCCTCGGCCGCCTCGTGCAACAACGCCAGATCGACGTAGATTTGCTGGACGAGGTCGGGATGGTCCTTGGTGGAGGGCAGGGCCAGGGCGCGCTGGAATGCGGCGCGGGCCTCGGCCGCTTTGCCCGACTCCTTGAGCTGCCGGCCGTACAAGTACCACACGCCGTGATCGCTCGGGTCCAGGTCGAGCACCTTGCGCGTGGCGTCCAGGGCGGCGGTGCTTTTATCCAGGGCCAGGTACAACGGCACCAGGGCGCGAAACACCGGCGCCGCTTGCGGATTCAGCTCGGCCGACTTCTCGAAGGCCTTGAGCGCTTCCAGCAGGCGATCCTCGTGCTCGCACAACAGGCCGAGGGCATAGAGGTAGAGGGACTCGCGCTGCCGGCGTTCCGCGGGGGTCGGCGGCTGGGAAACCAGCACCGCCGGCGGTTGGTCCAGGCTCGGGATTTGCCCGAACAAGGGCGCCGACGCGACGCCGCTCACCGCCAAGATCAAAACCATCATCCCTGTTCGTCCAACACATCCAGGCATGGGATCCATCCTCGTGCCGAAAAGGAAACCGAACGTTCGCCGGTCGCGATTGTATACTGAGCGCGGGCAAGATTGATTCATGTGGGGCAGGCATTCTTGCCTGCCAGGCAGACAGGAATGTCTGCCCCACGTCTCAATCCTTGACTGCGCGAAGTATAATAGCCTGGTCAAGGAATTGCCAGGCAAGCCACCAGCGGGATCAGGTCTAGGTAAAATTGGGAACGGGGGAAAAAGGAGGCGCTGGGGAGGGAAGCCTTTTGACCCGTGCCGAGTTCGCCACCGCTTTGGATTCACCCCACGTCCCCATCCAAGTCGCCCCAATCCGAAGAAAAAGTTTCGTTAACCTTTCCCTTGGGATATAATACTGAACTAATGTTCCGCGCGGAACATTAGCCTTGCCTAATCTTGGCCCTCGGAGATACCCATGGAACCAATCCGAGGACGCGGTGCCACCGACAATCCGACCAATCGGTTCGAATTATTGCAGTACGAACCGGCCGAAGTGGATTGCCCCGCGGAGGATCGTCCGGCCCCCGCCACCCAGTTCCTGCGCGACCAGTCCCGATCCATCATCGCCACCAACGACAGCCCGGACGTGGGATTCGACGCCAGCATCAACCCTTATCGCGGCTGCGAGCACGGCTGCATTTACTGCTATGCCCGGCCGACGCACGAGTACTTGGGCTTTTCCGCTGGCCTGGATTTCGAGACCAAGATTCTGGTGAAGGAAGAGGCGCCCGCGCTGCTGCGCCGCGAGCTGGCGGCGCCGCGCTGGCGGCCGCGAGTCCTGGGCCTGTGCGGCGTCACCGATCCGTATCAGCCGATCGAGCGGCGCCTGCGACTGACGCGCCGCTGCCTGGAAGTGCTGGCCGAGTTCCGCAACCCGGCCGCCGTCATCACCAAGAACCACCTGGTCACCCGCGATCGCGATGTGTTGGGCGAGTTGGCCCGCCGTGAAGCGGCGGCGGTTTTTGTCTCGCTCACGACGCTGGACAAGGACCTGGCCCGGCTCATGGAGCCGCGGACCACGCAACCCGACGGCCGGCTCGACGCCATCCGCGAGCTGACCGCCGCCGGCATTCCCACCGGCGTTCTGGTCGCTCCGGTGATTCCCGGCCTGACCGATCACGAGATGCCGAGCCTCTTGCGGGCGGCCACGGCGGCCGGGGCGCGCTATGCCGGCTACGTCCTTCTCCGCTTGCCGCACGGCGTCAAGGACCTGTTCGCCGACTGGCTGGCCCGCCACTTTCCCGAGCGCAAGGATAAAGTCCTCGGCCGGCTGCGCGCATTGCGCGGCGGCCAGCTCAACGACAGCCGCTTCGGCGTCCGCATGCGCGGCGAAGGCGAGCTGGCCGACGTCCTGAAAAACCTGTTCCAGCTTGCCTGCCGCCGGGCCGGCATCCGCGGCCGCGCGCCCCCGCTCTCGACCGCCCACTTCCGCCGCCCGGCCCAGACGCCGGCGCTGCTGTTTGAGGAGGGAGCGTAAGAAGACGAATAATGGGGCTGGGCCATTATTTAAGCAGAATCTCAAGGATACCCTGCTCAACGTTTTTACCGTCCTGGAAGAACGCCAGGACCAACTCGGGCCCGAACCCAAACGCCAGCTCGCGGTCCTTCCCCGCCTCATGCGCCGGGCATCGTGATGGCCAATCTCATCACCGAGGAACACGCCATCAAGATGGCCCAAGAAACTCAAGGCCCAGGTCGTTCTCCCGCAAGGCCTCCGATATTGACTCCGAATGTTATCGGTTCGATCCATGATTCTAACCTTACTTCAACCACCGCGCCGCGTCCGGGGCGAAGTAGGTAAGGATCATGTCTGCGCCGGCGCGCTTAATTCCCGTCAGGATTTCCAGGGCGATCTTGCGCTCGTCGATCCAGCCTTTCTGGGCGGCGGCCTTGACCATGGCGAACTCGCCGGAGACGTTGTACGCCGCCAGCGGCACGCCGAAGCGCTCCTTGACCCGGCGAATGATATCGAGATAGGCCAGGGCCGGTTTGACCATGATGATGTCGGCGCCCTCGGCCAGGTCGAGGGCGACCTCGCGCAGGGCCTCGTCGCCGTTGGCGGGGTCCATCTGGTAGCCCGAGCGGTCGCCGAACTGCGGCGGCGATTCGGCGGCGTCGCGGAACGGGCCGTAAAAAGCCGACGCGTACTTGGCGGCGTAGCTCAAGATCGGCAGCCAGCCAAAGCCGGCCTCGTCCAGGCCCTGGCGAATGGCCGCCACCATGCCGTCGAGCATGCCGCTGGGCGCGACCACGTCGGCCCCCACGCGGGCGTGGCTGACGCACTGCTGCGCCAAAAGGGGCAAGGTTTTGTCGTTGTCCACGTCGCGCCGCCGGCCGTACTCGCTCAACACCCCGCAATGGCCGTGATCGGTATATTCGCAGAAACACTCATCGGTGATGAGCAGGATGGATTCCTTGAAAGCCTCGCGCAGGGCCCGCAAGGCTTGCTGCACGATGCCGTCGTCGGCCCAGGCGCTCGAGCCGCTGGCGTCCTTGTGGGCCGGAATGCCGAATAGCATGAACGCCTTGAGGCCCAGGTCGCGGGCCGACCCGACCTCGTCCACCAGGCGATCGACGCTGAGCTGGTAGTTGCCGGGCATCGACGGAATTTCTTTCTTGACGCCGCGGCCGGGGCGGACGAACAGCGGAAAGATCAGGTCATTGACGGTGAGGGCGGTTTCGCGCACCAGGTCGCGCAGGACCGGATGATGGCGGAGGCGGCGAGGTCGGTCGGTGGGGAACATGCTTGTTTCCGGTAATCACTTGGTTGACTTTACCAACCGGGGGTTTCTCCCCCCCGAGACGGCAAGTTACGTCCGCCTTTTCGCGGGGTGCGTTATGCTCCCTGAAATACTGCGGATTCCAGGTCCAGCTCGACTTTGGAAACCTTGAGACCGGCGGCCTGTACCTGGGCGACCGCCAAGCGAATCGCTTCTTCCAGCGACGGTGCTTGCCGGTCAAAATGAATCCAGGCCATGCCATTGCAGCATGCGGGGGTCCCATCATCGCAACCGGCCGAGAACAGGGCATCCGCCTGATCGTCTGTTACTTCCGCAACGTCTTTTAAGACGACATCAAATTCGTAAGTTTTCATACTTTCTCCTCGATCCCAACGCAGGGTTAGTGGGGACAAGAGTCCACGCGTCGCCGAATGTATCGGGCATGATTTTCGGGCACGCGCGGTGTGCTGTACACAGTAGTGATGCAGCCTCCTCGAATTTGCGCAGGGCAGTATAGCCTTCCCCAAGCATGGGCTCGCGGCCCGGATTTTATTAACCGCCATCCTTTTGAAAGCGCGTAATCCACTGCCTCCCGAATATGCTTGTTTGGATGATCGTTCATGTCATACCTTGCATTCGTCCATCGCGCTTGGAAGGAGGCGTGGACGCGGGATCACGCTTGCGTTTCGCGCTCGCAAAATCCTTGCAGAAACTACCTCCAATGTACACCACCGGCTATCGCCACTCAATCCAATCCCGAGCCGATGCTTGCTCCGCCGGAAAAACGGCTTATAGTGGGATCACCCTCTGTAAACGGAAAGGAACCCACAATGAATCAGTTAAATCCTTCCGCAGCAATGTTCCGGCGGCGATTTCTCCAGCTCGGGGCCGCCGGCATGACCGGCTTGGCGGCTGTGGGGCAGGTTTCCAATCCTGCCGTCGCCGCCGCGGCCCCGCTGGCGGATGCCCAGCCGCGTGCCGGCGGCGAGCCAAAACCCAAAACCCCCACGCGCTTCCAGATCGCCTGCATGACCCTGCCGTATTCGCGCTTCCCGCTGGCGCGGGCCCTGGAAGGCCTGCGCAAGGCCGGCTATTCTTACGTCGCCTGGGGCACCAGCCACATGGAGGACGGCAAATCGGTTCCGGTCATTTCCGCCGACGCTCCGCCGGCACGGGCCAAGGACTTGGCCGCACGCTGCCGCGACCTGGGACTCGAGCCGGTGATGATGTTTTCCGGCATCTATCCCGAGGCGAAAAACGGTCTGGAAGTCCTGCGCCAGCGCATCCACCAGGCGGCCGCCGCCAAGATTCCCCAGGTCCTCACCTTCGGACACACACGCGGCGGCAACCACAAGCTCTGGATCGAACGCTTCAAGCAGCTCGGACCCATCGCCCGCCAGAACGGCGTCCTCATCGTCGTAAAGCAGCACGGCGGCGAGACCGGCTCCGGCGCCGCCTGCGCCAAGATCACCCGCGAAGTCAACGACGACGGCATCCGCGTCAATTACGATTCCGGCAACGTCATGGACTACCTGCGCCTGCCGCCGGACAAAGTGCTGGCCGACCTGCGCGAGTGCGCCGGCGAGGTGCGCAGCTTTTGCATCAAGGACCACCGCGATTTCCCGCCCCCCCACCAGGACTGCGGCCCCGGCCTGGGCGAGATCGACCACTACCGCCTGCTGCACCCCGTGGCCTTCACCGGCCGGCCCATGCCGCTGTGCTGCGAGAACATCTTCGCCCCGCGTGTGCCCCGCCCGGCCAAGCCGGAGGGCGTCGATGCCCTGGCCCGGCGGGCACGGGAGTTTTTGGAGCTGGTGGTGCAGGGGATTCAAAACGCAAAATGACCCAACCAAGGGCTGGGCGTTTTCCTTGCGTACAGGCCAGTAACAAAAGCTAGCCCGAATTATTCATTCACCACAGAGACACAGAGGCACAGAGAGAAAAATCAAAAAAACCGGGTGAGCGCGGGAACAGAATGTTAAGAACTGGTGGTATGCGAATCTTGCCGTAACTTCAGTTACCAATTGGTTTTCTCTGTGTTCTCTGTTCTCTGTGTCTCTGTGGTGAATAATCCGGGCTAGGGCGGGCTAGGGCAAATCCAGCGCGGCCTTCAAGCAAACCGCCAGTTGCGCCATCAAGGTATCGGAAAGGTGGCCGATAACTTGGAGGATTCCACCATCCTTTCGACGCAAAGAAGTGCAAGCATAGGGGATATTTACCTTAGCGGACACGGTGCTGGCGGAGGTGGGGTCGCATGTGCAAATAGCGTAGATTTAAATTCTAGGACCATCGACGGGGACACGGCTAACCAAATTCGCCGAACACTTAGGCCAGGAGGCCGAATAATCTTTTTGGGTTGTGGATCAGCCGAAGAAGAAGTCCAGAACCTCGCAAATACTTTAAGAGTTCCTGTGATCGCAAATACCGGAAGTACTGATTTCGGGAATTATGGCCGTGGTTATTGGGTCCAGTATGACCCGCAGCCATAATATGTAGAAACCTTTGAAAAACAAAATAGCCATGTTTTATTTTATAAAATTGCTGGTTAAGATTATGGTTATCACCGTAATATCTATGGCCTTGTACCTTTTGGTAACCAATCCCATGGAAAGAGAAAAAGCAACCTTGACCGGAAGTGACTGCCCTTTTTACCAACTGGCATTCTCGCCGGATGGGACCCTTCTTGCCGCCGGTCAGCAGGACGGCACGATTAAGGTTTGGGAAGTTCCCTCCGGCGCCCAATTTTTTACCTTTCCAGGGCACCCGCCTCCAGGAGGTAATTTAGCTTTGGCTTTCAGTCCCGATGGAAAAATCCTTGCCTGGAGCCAGGAAAAGGCGATTTTTTTCTTGAATTTAAAAACCAAAAAAGTGGAAAAGCAATTTGAAGACCATGGAAGCAAGGTGAATGCGATGGTTTTTAGTCCCGATGGAAAAATTCTGGTGACAGTTACAGGGTGGCGGGAAGGTATGGTGCGCTTTTGGGACCTGGCTACAAAAAAAAGCAAAGTGGTATTCGAAGAAGGAAAAAGCAAATACGACAAGCGGGGATATCCTTACATCGCTTCTCTGGCGATGAACCCGGGCGGCAAGACCGTTGCCATTGGCATTTTCGGAAGATGTGTTCTTCTCGACATCGGTAATGGAGAAATTCGGGCAGTCACGCCCTACTACCCATTAGAAATAAAACCTTTAACCTTTACCCCGGTTGGCAAAAGGTTGGCTGGCAGGACTGGTCCAATTCAAATCTGGGATTCCGAAAGTGGAAAAGAATTGGAAACCTTGAATGTAAAACGGGCAGAGGGACCCCATTGGGGTTCCATTGGTTGCTTTGCCTTTTCCCCCGATTGTAAATGGTTGGCCATTGGGGTAAATACGATTCCGAGCCATCCGAGTTATGTTCATATTTGGGATTTCGAAAAACAGCGCGAAATCGGCAATTTTATGTGCCATAACCATTTTACTAGGCAGATTGCTTGGTCTCCCGATGGGAAATTTCTGGCAACAGCAAGCCAGGATGAAACGGTAAAAATATGGGACGCTCCCGCCCTCCTTCGGAAATTCGGGAAATGAACTGCTCGGCGCATCAAATTCGCCGAACACTTAGGCCAGGAGGGCGGATAATTTTTTGGGTTGTGAATCGGCCGATGAAAGATTACACAGGCTCGCAAATACTTTATCTGGAGGATGGGGTGAGCTATTTCGGCCTCACTTTTTGGATACCCAGAATTCACCCGAAAGTGCGTCGGTGTGTCGGACCGAAGCGCGCAACAGCACTGCCAGAATTGAAACGGGAAGAGACCGATGGGGGTTCGGTTCAAATCCCGTTGCCCCGACTGGTTCGTAACAGCAAATCCCGCCAACGGTTGCGAGAGCCACTGTTGGCGGGATTTGAACTTTTGCACGGACGTTTCACTCTTAGCCGCCTTTACGCCGCGCAAGGCTCCCGACCACGCCGGGAAGCCGCTCGAGCATTTTCGCCCAAACAAACTCGGCTCCTCGGAATGCCTGTTCGCCCCGGCCCATGCCGCTGTGCTGCGAAAACATCTTCGCCCCGCGCGTGCCCCGCCCGGCCAAGCCCGAAGGCGTCGATGCCCTGGCCCGGCGTGCGCGGGAGTTTTTGGAGCTGGTGATTCAGGGAATTCAGGCCGAGAAAGGATAGCAACTGATTGAGCCGTTTCCAGATTGAGCCGTTTCCATCACTTCGACCAATCCTCGATTTTCAGGCCGGGAATCGATTGGAAGTCCTTCACATTCCGGGTTACAAGCGTTTCGCCATGCTCCAGGACGGTGGCGGCGATGCGCAGGTCGTTCTTGCTTATTGTGGCGTGGGATCGCCGCAAATCCTCGTAGCGCGCGATAGCCGCCTCCGTGAACGACAGGATTAGCAGTTTGGAAAAGAAGCGAACAGCATCGGTCAACCGTTGGTAAGCGCGTGCGAGCTGATCCCGTTTCTTTGCCCGCCGCAGTTTTGTATACCAGCCCCTTAATTCTTCTTCAACACTGATGATGGTGAGCGCCAACTGGCCGCTGGAGCAAGCCTGGACATGGCGCAACACTTCAGGATGTCCGGCCTGATAGAGGGTGAGAATGTCCGTATCCAGCACGAAGCGGTTTATGGCACATTGGGATCCTTATCCATTTTCCGCCGATTCTCGGCCATTATCTGCATTACGTCCTTGAAATCCGGGTCATCTTTGAACATGCCGGCAAACTCCAGCCAGGGATGGGGCTCGGAGCCGACCTGGAGCGTCACAATCTCCGCCCCTGCGCGCAAGCGGGCCTCCACCGCCGCTTTCAGCTTCGCCAACGCCTCCTCGCGCGTCGCCCCTTCGGCACTAAAAGCAAAAGGCTCGGCCCCGCGAGCCCGGAAACCATTCCCTTTCAGGGGTTCGACGAGCACGGACATTTGCATGGTCTGACCTCCGTTCTTTTGCCTGGTGGGTTTATTCTATCACGACAGGTGCAGCTGGTTTGAACAATAACGCACAACGGCGGGTACATGGCGGCTCTAAGGAACCCAGCCGGGCAACGCGGCCGCCTGCTTCACACGTCACCCACGTCGCCATCTGCGCCTCGTCGTGCTGGTCGTCTTCATGGATGTCGATGTAGCGCGTGTCCTTGCCCTTGCTGGCGCCGGGCCCCTCGAATCAGGGCATCGGAGAGCAGGTCATATAACCGGTTTCACGACACCCCTCAAGCGCTCTTTGGTCTCTTCTGAGAGCGGACGGGGCGAGCGGTAGCGCCCACCGACGTGTTCAGTGCCACGGCGGCGCGAATGAGCGCCTGGAGCGCCTTTTTATCAATCTTGTCCCCCTCATGGATATCGATGGCACGCCGGGTGTTGCCTCTGAGGCTGGAGTTGAAGAGGCCTCTAGGGTCCGGGAGCGAGGCG
>CAZFGM010000210.1:0-10474 GCA_964518515.1 uncultured Alcaligenaceae bacterium
TGTCCCCGGTCGGTTCCCGCGGACGAGTACATCTTTAGGTTGCCTACGCCAAATCAGCATTGAGTTTCTCGACCAAGCGGGACTCTTCGGTCTCGATGCGCAGTACTTCAAAGCCGGCCCTACAGATATCCGCCACAGCGGAACGTACGGCTTGCTGGAACGAGGGCGCCTGCCTATGGAAATCGATGGTGACCGAGCCCTGGCACGAACCAGCGGTGCCGTCGTCAAAGACCTTGTACAGCGCATCGGCGGTCTCGGGAGTAAGTTCGCGCATGTCGGCCAAAACTACGGTAAAATCCTGTACTTTTGCTTTCCCTCGGACACGCATAGTACTCGCCTTTCATGAGTGTTGATGAGGGCATCGGTCCACTGCCCGTCGAATGTCCTTGGCATGCGCCTCGGGATGGCGGGGCGTGGAATGGACGGCGCGACGGCAGCCGTCCCGTCCGGCATGCGGACACCAGAGCATGCCCCAAGCGTGGCTACAAGGCTGAGTGAGCGTCCAGCCCTTTCCCAAGGCATACTTGACGGCCTCGCGAATGTGCTTGTTGGGATGCTTGGACATTGTACATTATCTCACGGTTCCCCCACGTTCAACTCCAAGGTACCAAGGTTTTTCGGTAGCGTTTCTGTGTGCCGCGAGATCGTGCTCGTCAGCACCAAGTCAGGGGCGTTGCCATGGCACCTCCAGCTTGATTTCCCGAAAGCGCACTTCCATCGGCCCCCCCGAATGCAGTTGCAAGGCGAAGATGCCGCGGGGCGGGCCGGTCTTGTCTTCGTAATCCATGCAGAGCTTGCCGTTGATATAGGTGCGGATGCGCGGGCCGGCGGCGACGATCTCGTAGTCGTTCCAGTCGCCGGGCTTCACGAAGTCGTCGAACGAAAAGGTCTTTCCTTCGGGGAGGCCGGGAGGATAAAAGAGGCCGCGGCCATGTTCATCGGAAAGCTTCCCCCACCAGAAGCGGCCAAGGCCGGCTTGCATGCCTTTGATGTCGCTGTCGGGAAGGGCTTCGCTGCGGAACCGGACGCCGCTGTTGCCCCCCTTGGGCGCCAACTTCACATTCAGCTTCAGGCGAAAATCGCCGGCGAGCATGTGGCTGCGCAAAAACTCGTTCTTCTTCAAGCCGGGACTTTTGCCGACGATTTCGCCGTTGTCTACTTTCCACAGCTTGGCATCGCCGTCCCAGCCGGTCAGGTCCTTGCCGTTGAAAAAATCCTTGACGTTGTCGGCCGTGGCCAGGAGCGGCACCTGGTTGGGATTTTGCAAATAGGCGATCAGGGCGCGGACCTCGTTCTCCTTGAGCTGCTTGAGGGCGTCGTCGGGCATCATCGACGTGGCGGTGGGCTTGAGTGATTCAATCTCTTTGCGCGGCAGGATCAAGATATCGTTGGCGGTCTGCACGGTGAAGGCGGCGCCGTTGTCGCTCTTGACGATGCCGGTGATGACTCGGCCATCCTTCATTTCGATGATGGTGGCGGCGTATTCCTTGGGAATAAGCGCGCTGGGATCGATGATGTTTTCCAGGAGGTAATGAAGGTCGGCGCGGTTGGCACCGGTGATGTCGGGACCGATCTTGCCGCCGGCGGCGAACAGGGAATGGCACTGGGCGCAGTTCTTGACGTAAAGGGCTCGGCCCAGCGGAAGGTCCGGCGGCGTTTTCGCCGGCTTGGCCAGTAGCGCCTTGTACTCAGCCAGGAGCTTGGCCCGGTCGGCGGGCGTGTCGCGGACGATGCCCCAGACTTCGGTGATCCGGCTATTGATGTCCTTGTTGTGCAAATTGCGAAGCTGGCGGAGGATGTCGGCGGAGAGGTCGGCGGCGACGATCTTCTTGCCGCCGACGGCATCCAAGAGGACCTTGGCATAGCCGGCCCGCGACGCCAGCGTGTTGAGGGCGTCCCGTTTCTCCGCAGAAGGCAGCGCGACATAAATCGCCAGGATAGCTTTGGGTGTCGTGGGATCGTCGTAGGCGGCCAGGCCGCGCAGGGCGGGGCCGCGCAGGGCGGGCTCGGCCAGCAATTTTTGCAGGAGTGGGGGAAGGTTCTTATCCTTGGCCCCCAGAAGCGAGGCCAGGGCATTTTGCCGGGCGGCAAAATCGGCCTTGGCATTGGCGAGAAGGTTCCGCATCTCGGCCAGAGCGCCGGGATCGCCGAAGGTGACAGCCAGGGCGCCGGCCTGGGAACGCACGTCGGCGCTGGCGCTGGCGGCCAGCTTGGTAAAAGCCTTTGGCCAAGCCGCCGGCATATCGACCTGGCGCCGGCCTTTGAGGGCCAGGTTGATGCCTTGCAGAAATGTCAACTGCACCGCCGCATCGTCGGTTTTGGCCAGAGCGCCGACCAGGAGGGCAATCGCCTCGGGCGTTCCGGCAGAGCCGATCCGGCGAACCATGAAGGCCAGCACCTGCGGTATCTTGGACCGCGACGCCAGTTCCAGCGCCCGCACCGGGTCCTGACCACCCAGCGGCTCGGCGGCGTACCAGTACATCAGGGGCAGGTTTTGATCGCCGGCGTCCTCGGCATGACTCAAAAGACCTTCAAGGATTTCCCAGCGTTTCTCCAGCGGCATCCGCTGGCAGGCCGACGCCAGATAAAGCCGGACGATCGGCGAGGGATCTTTGCGGGCCATTTCCGCCAGCTTCTTTTCATGTTCTCGCTGAAATTGCTGATCCAAGGCCTCTTCCAACTTGGTGGGAGGTTTCGCTTTGGGTACGGGCCTGATCGTGCCGCCGAGACCGCTTTCTTCTTTGTCCAATTGAATCGCCCAAGCACGCACGTAAGGACTCGGATCGTCAAGGAAAGCCTGAGTCAGTTCCCTTCCCCAGCCATCGACGACCGACAAAGCCCACATGGCGCGCAAGCGGTGGCGGTCATCTTTTTCCTGCCGCGACATCTTGAACAGCTTGCGGGCGACGTAATCTTCTTTCAGTCTTTCTTTGCGGGCGCGGCCCTGGTAACGCTCCTGCAAAATTCGCCGCGCGTGGCGGACGTACCAGTCGTTTTCGTGCAGTTGCAGTTCGGCCAGCTCCCGGTCGGTCTTCTTTTGCAGATCCACCTGCACCGGCTTGGTGCCGCGCCAGCAGATCTTGTAGATCCGCCCATTGCTGCGATCCCAGATCTTTACATCACCGGTGTGGCAGGCCTGCTTGTCGTACCAATCAATGAGATAGACATTGCCATCCGGTCCATAGCGAAGGTTGATGAAACGCGCGTAAGCGTCGTTGGCGAGCAGGAAGTCGGGCCCGTGGGAAGCGACGTAGCCGGACCCTTTCTCTTTAAGGATATCCATGTTGATGCGCCGGCCGTGGATGTTGCCCATGAACATCTGCCCGCGGTATTTTTCCGGCCAGGAACCGCCGAGGTAGATCATGGTGCCGCAGTGGGCGTGGCCGCCGCCGGCGCTGTCCGAGCGGTTGTTGCCCGCCCACGGGTTGGCGCCTTGCCAGTGCAGGTGATCGGCAATGGTCTTGAGGTCGGCGTAGGTGTGCGGATTGAAATGGCTGCCCGCCTGGCGATGATAGCGGCCGCCCTGGATGATGTGAAAGGCGTGCGGAATGACGCAGGCCTCGACAAACGCCTGGCCATAATCGTTGAAATCGAGCCCCCAGGGATTGCTGGTGCCGTGAGCGAAGACTTCGAAAACGTGCCGGGTCGGATGATAGCGCCAGACGCCAGCGTTGATGGGGATGCGATCCTTTTCTAGGGCGCCCGGCTTTCCGACCTTCGAGTGGGTGAACACGCCGTGGCAGCCGTACAGCCAGCCGTCCGGGCCCCAGATGAAACTGTTCAGCGTTTCATGCGTGTCTTGCCAGCCCCAGCCGTCCAGGAGAATGCGCGGCGGTCCGGCGGGCACCGTGGTTGTGGCCCGGTCTCCCGACGTGGTTGTGGCCCGGTCTCCCGACCGCGCCACCTCCTTCATCGGCACGAACAAGAGATACGGCGCCGCCCCGATCCACACGCCGCCGAAGCCGACTTCCAGGCCGCTGACCAGGTTCAGACCCTCCAGGAACACGGTGCGCTTGTCGAATTTGCCGTCGCCATCGGTATCTTCGAAGATCAGAATGCGGTCGCCCTTGGCCTTGTCCTTTTCCGGCAGAAGCGGTCCCGGATGCGGGTGCCGGCGCGGATAGGTGTACCCTTCCGCCACCCACACCCGGCCGCGATCGTCCAGGCACAAGGCGATCGGCTGCTGCACGTCCGGTTCGCCGGCGAACAGCTTGACCTCGAAGCCCTCGGGCACCGTCATTACCTGGGCGGCTTTTTGCGGGGGCAGCCCGGCGAACTTGTACACGTCCGGCCCAGCCGTCCCTGGCCGCGGCGGAAAGTTCGGCTTCTGGTCATGAAAGCGAAAATCATCGAAGTTGATGTGGCCCCAGTGCCCCGAGTGCTTGTCCACCAACCGGATGAACATCGTGTTGCCCAGGTAGGGTTTCAGGTCCACCACGACGCGGCGCAGATTTTCTTCCTCCAGTCCGGAGGCCCGGAAAAACACCTTCTCTCCTCGCCCCTCGTCCCTCGCCCCTCGCCCCTCTTTCAGCACCAGCTCGACGCACGTTTGGGGCCACGGCCCGCCGCCGACCAGAAACGACGCCCACGGATGCGTGATCTTGAACGCCGCCGAGGTGAGCGTGCCTTGCGGCTTGTCGCCGAAGCGTTCATAACCGCCGATCCAGAACTGGCCCTGATGCTGGCTTTTGTTGTCGCTGCGTCGCGGATACACCGTATCGCCCTTGATCGGCTGGCCTAAAAACGCTTTGCCTTCAGAGGTCCAATCCTTCAGCGTCCCCGTCTCAAAATCCAAATTTAACGGCTTCCCGTCCGCCCCGATGGGGAGGAGGCCCTCCAGATTTTTCTTCGCCTGCGCCGGTTCTTGGCTCGGCGCGAGGATGCCAAGAAGAAGGACCAAGGCGACGGCGGTTTTCTTTAGGCTCATGATTGTCCTCGGTGGGATTTTCGTTCCACCCCTGGGCGGTCAATGTGGCTAGTGCCTCGTCAAGCCTTAGTTTTGGGGTAGAGCCGCTTCAGTTTCGCTCATGGTTTCGATACGGAATAATCGGACCAACCCCAATTCTTAGCCTTGACGAGGCACTAGCTTGGCAGGAGGATTGTCGGCCGCGGAGAATCCGGCCAAAACTGTCGCCAGGAGTGTCCACATGATTGGCCTCACCGAAGCGAATGGAGAGAAAGAGTTACCCCCAACATTATCACTGGCTGGGGATGGATCCAGAATTTCGGGCATAAATCTTGCGACTTTCGACGACAAAAAAAACCGGCTGAGGCCGCAAGTTATTCTTATTTTTTCACCAAAAGGGTGTATTTCCACAATCCGCGCCGGGCCGGCTCGCGCACCAGGCGGAAGTTCCGGCCAAAGACCTTGGAATACTGCCAGCCGTCCTTGACCGGGGCCGCCACGTAGCCCGATTTCCGCCAGTGCAGAATTTGAAATAGCAGGTCCGGACCACGGGCATCGACCAACCAGTATTCCCGAATCCGTGCCCGGTGATATGCTTCGCGCAATTTTTTCGTGTCCTTGCCGACTGAGCTATCGCTGAGAACCTCCAGAATCCAGTCCGGGGAACCTTCGATTTCCATATACCGGTTTTTGCTTGGCACAAGGCGGACGAGATTGGCTTCCAAGCTGACCCAGAACACGGCCACGCCATCCGGATTATTGGAGACGTCGGCCTCCTCGTTTGATACCAAAACACCATCGGCATAAAGTTTTCCCCAATCTACTTCGCGGTTCAAATTTTCCAAACCACGATAGATTTCCACTTTGACCGAGGAATGATTTTCCAAATCTTCTTGGCTCATGTCGAGGTAAATCTCCTGGTTCAGGAAGGTCACCCGGAGTTTTTCGGGAAACTCTTCAGACAATACCCAGGCGCGAAAGCCTTTGAGGGTATGAGCGGAAGGAGTGATGCGCAGGAGGATTTGAGGCCAAAAAAACCCGATTTTCCGGGAGGTGGCCGAATACCGCGCAGCTGAAGAAGCAGTAGCCATTGTTATTACCACCCATAAACTTTGTCCTATCATGCCAGAAACCCCCGCCTGTTGCCACAGCTATTTCATGGATAATAATAAGGCGCATACGTCAATTCCGCCCCCAAGCCCAGCGGCAAGCCCAGGCCCCAATACACCAACAGAAAGACCGTCCACGTGGTCAGAAAAGCCAGCGAATACGGCAGCATCAGGGCGATCATGGTGCCGATACCGGTCGTTTTGACGTAGCGCTGGGCGAAGGCGACGACCAAGGGGAAATACGGCATGAGCGGCGTGATGATGTTGGTGCTGGAATCGCCAATGCGATAGGCGGCCTGGGTCAGCTCGGGCGACAGGCCCAGTTGCATGAGCATGGGCACGAAGATCGGGCCGAGCAGGGCCCACTTGGCCGAGGCCGAGCCGATGAGCAGGTTCACCGTCGTCGAGATCAGGATGATGCCGACGATGGTGACCTGGGGCGGCATTTGCAGATTGCCCAGGAAATTAGCGCCTTTGACCGCCAACAGGGCGCCGAGATTGGATTCGCGGAAAGCATAGGTGAACTGGGCGGCGCAAAATGCCAGCACCAGGTAGTAGCCCATCGTGCTCATCGACTTGCTCATGCCCTTGACGATGTCGCGGTGGCTGGTGACGGTGCCGGCGACGTAGCCGTAAACGATGCCGGGCACCAGAAACAAAAGGAAAATCAAGGGCACGATGGCTTCCATGAGCGGGGCGCCGCCGCCGAACAGGTCGCCTCTTTTCGAGCGCAGCGGCGACTCCTCGGACCAGCACACGACGACCAGCAGGACCAGGCCGATGCCGACGGCGGCCAGGCCGGCGACAAGACCGATCCGCTCGCGCCGCGTCAACGGGTCCATGCGCGGCATGTCCTGGAGATCGCCGTCCACCGCGGTGCTTTTTCCCAACCGCGGCTCCAGAATATAGTCGGTGATGAACCAGCCCAAGCCGATGATGATGAAGCTGGACAATCCGGTGAAAATGTAATTGCACAGCGGATTGACCTTTCGGCCCGGATCGATGATCTGGGCCGCCGACTCGGTGAAACCTTGCAACAGCGGATCGAGCCCGGAAGGAAGGAAGTTGGCGCTGAAGCCGCCGGAGACGGCGGCGAAGCCGGCGGCAATGCCGACCAACGGGTGCCGGCCGGCCGCGTAGAAAATCACCCCCGCCAGCGGAATCACCAGCACGTACCCGGTATCCCCCGCCGAGTGGCTGATGATGCCCACCGTGATCACCATGGGGGTGAGAAGCACCCGCGGTGTGAAACTCAGGAGGCCCTTCAACAGGGCGTTGATGAACCCCGTATGCTCGGCCACCCCCACGCCGAGCAAGGCCACCAGCACCACGCCAAGGGGCGGAAAATCGGTGAAGGTCTTGACCAGGCGGACCAGAAACGTGGCCAGGGCCGCGCCGCTGAGTTGATTCTTGACTTCGATGGTTTTCTTCGGCTCCTTCTGGTGGCTCAGGGCCACGGCCTGCCAGGGGATATTGGCCGGAAAGGCGGGCTGGGGCGCGATGGCCAGAAGGGCCAAATGCTCGCGGCGCAGGTGGACCTTCTCCCCGTGTTTGGTTTTTATCTCAATGGGGGCGGCGGCTTCGACGTCCTTGGTACCGAAGCGCGGGTCGAGCTCGCTGAAGGTGACGTTGGCCAGGACCGCGGACAGAATCCAGGTAATGAGCAGGGCCCAGACGAACAACATGGCCGGATCGGGCAGCTTGTTGCCGGCCCATTCAATAAAACCGAGAATGCCGCCCCCAGGCCGGGCGGGAGGCAAGGACGGCGGGGGTCCGGCCATGATTTCCGTTCGTTCGTCCGCCCCAGAGTTGTTTTTTTCCGCAGCCATGTTTGTTTTTCCTTTGCCAAGGTCAATAATCATCAAAGATATCCGCGCCAGGATCAAGGGCGAAACCCGTTTCCTGGCAACTGGCGACTGAACTGAGTTTGCATCATGGCCTCAATCCAGGTGGTCGGTCGGCTGGCGCCGTCGCCGACCGGGGCGCAGCATGTGGGCAATGCCCGGACCTACTTGATCGCCTGGCTCTCCGCCCGGAGCCGGGGCGGCACAGTGGTACTGCGCCTTGAGGACATTGATTCCCCGCGCGTCAAGCCGGGAGCCGCGGAATTGGCCCTGGAGGATTTACGCTGGCTCGGCCTGGACTGGGACGAAGGACCGGTCGTTCAGACCCAGCGGTTGGCTTGGTACGAAGAAGCCCTGGCCCGGTTGCAGGCCCAGGAATTGGTCTACCCGTGCACCTGCACGCGCAGCGATGTGGAACGCGCCGCCAGCGCCCCGCACGCCGAGCACGAAGGCACAATCTATCCGGGAACTTGCGCCGGTCGCCGAGTGGCCGATGCCGCCGCCCTGGGCGACCAATCCTTCGCTTGGCGCATGCGGGTTGGCCAGGAACAAAAGCCATTCCGCGATGGTTTTCTCGGCCCGGTGGCGGGAGACCCGAGCGGCGGCGATTTCGTGGTGTGGAAATCGGCCGCCACGCCGGCGTACCACCTGGCTGTCGTCGTCGATGATGCCGCCCAGGGAATCACGGAAGTGATCCGCGGCGACGACCTCGTGGCATCGACGCCGCGGCAGTTACTGTTGTATCACGCCCTTGGTTTGACCCCGCCGGCCTTCACGCACGTGCCCCTGGTGGTCGGTCCCGATGGCCGCCGCCTGGCCAAGCGGCACGGCGACACGCGCCTGGCCGCGCTGCGCGCCGCTGGCGTGCCCCCGGAAAACCTGCTCGGCCTGCTCGCCTGGTCGTGCGGTTGGATCGATGTGCTTCAGCCCGTTTCTCTGCCCCAGCTTTTGCCCCGCTTTCGCCTGGACGCCATCCCCCTGGAACCGTTCGTCTTGACGCCCGCATTACTTGGTCGAATTGGTTTTTGATGGTGGCCGACACACCACGCCCACAGAGGCTGTCCGAAAAGGAGACAGGACCCTTGATTTATGAATCGAGGGGTCCTGTCCCCTTTTCGGACCCCCTTTTCGGACAGCCCCTCCCTACTTCCCATTGGCTTGAGGCGTCCGCCGGGCTATGTTATACCCCACGCGGCGCTAATTGAGGCATTCCATTTAGCCGGCGAGCTTGCTCGCCGCGGCCAGCATCCACTCCACGGCGAGCAAGCTCGCCGGCTAAATAATGTCTCAATCCATCCCGCTCGCGGTATAACCGGGTATCCGTGTGACGAGGCCAAGGCATCGTGTACGTTTTGCCGGCATCCTGGGTGTGGACCACGCTGGGCGTGCTGAGCATACCGGCCCTGGTGGCGCTGAACGGTTTTTTCGTGTCGGCCGAATTCGCCCTGGTGGCGGTGCGGAAAACCCGCGTGGAAGAGATGATCGGCCAGGGAGTCAAAGGGGCCAAGTCGGTGGCGGCGGCCATCCACAACCTCGATCGCTCGATCGCCGCCACCCAGCTCGGCATCACCCTGGCCAGCATCGCCCTGGGCATGGTCGCCGAAGGCGCCCTGGCCAACATGCTCTTGGCATTGTTCGCGGGCCTGCCTCCGCCGTGGGACGCCATCGCGCGCCATTCGGTGGCCGGCACTCTCGCCTTCCTCTTGATCACCTTCATGCACGTGATCTTCGGGGAGCTGATTCCCAAATCCCTCGCCTTGCAAACGCCCGATACCATTTCTTTGTGGATCGCCCGGCCCTTGAACATTTTCGCCAAGCTGACCCGGCCCTTGATCGTTCTCATGAACGGCACCGGCAACGCCTTGATCCGCTGGCTCGGCTATCACCCGCCCTCCGGCGAAGGCATGTTGCACTCGGTGGAGGAGCTGGTGCTGCTCATTGAAGACACCGAGGAAGCCGGCATTCTCGAACCGGAGCAGGCCGAGTTGGTGCAGAATGTCTTTCGCCTGTCGAACAAGACGGTGCGCGATTGCCTGGTGCCGCGCGACAAGATGGCCACGCTCGAGTTGACCATGCCTCCGGAAAAGGTGCTGGAAAAAGTCCGCGCCGGCGCCCACACGCGCATGCCCGTCTATGAAGGCGAGCTGGACAAGATCGCCGGCATCGTCAACACCAAGGATCTGTTCTACCTGTTCAGCCTGCGCGGCGTGGTCGTGCTCGAGGACGCCATGTATCCATCCCTGTACCTCAAGCCCGATGAAAGCGTGGCCAACGCCCTGCGCCTGTTCAAGAAGGCCAAGCGGCCGATGGCCCTGGTCCGCGACGACGACGGCCATATCCACGGCCTGATCACCCTCGAAGACATCCTCGAGGAAATCATCGGCGACATCGAGGACGAGCACGACCGGCCCACGCCCAAGGTGGCACGCAGGAAAGTACGGGTGGTGCAGGCACCTCCCTTATCAACGGAGCGAAAAAAATAACCTTCGACAAAAGTTACTTCTGGTAGGATGAACCATGGCTTATGTCATTCTGATGGAAATACCAGCCGAGGAGGAATTGGCGAACCTTCGAGCTTATGACCAAAGGATAATTGTAGAGGAAATAAAAAAACA
>CAZFGM010000211.1:0-10416 GCA_964518515.1 uncultured Alcaligenaceae bacterium
TTGTTCCACCGCTTGTAAATCCCGGGAGGTCAATTGGCCCAGTTTGGTAGTTACCAGGTTACGGTGGACGGTGGCCACATGAAATCGAACCCAGGAAGGGTGAGATAATCCTGCCAGCCGCCAATCTTGCAACAGGCAGTCGGTTGGACGCACATTTTTTGGTGGGACTGTGGTGATGGCTACCAGTAAGATTTCATCCCAATCATTGTGATAGGGATCGGTGCTAAGCACCATGGCAGGCCGATCTTTTCTCCCGGAAGCGTCGCTAAAAGGGAATAGTTAAGCATGCTTTTTATTGGAAATCCGCCGGAAATTCGGACCGTGTGGGCCGGTGGGCGGCGACGCGTCGTCGGTACGGTAATGGCGCCGACCCGAGCGCCGCGGGGGAGAACCCGCCGCCGGCCGCACGAAGGGCAGCAGGATCGGGCCACGTTCTTCCGCCGGTTGGGTTTGCCGGCGGCGGGCTTCCTGCTCGTTGTGCAGCACTTGAAACTGGAAATCTTTCCACAGATTCGTAAACCGCCCATCGCGCGGGTTGCGAAACTGGGCGGTCCGCAGCAACGTCCGGGCCTCGTCGAGCCGGCCGGCCAACCGCAAACCCTCCGCGACCTTGGCGACCACTTCGGCATTATCCGGGGCCAGCTTGAAGGCTCGCCGGAGGGCTTGCAGCCCATCCTCGGTCTTATCCAGCTCCAGAGCCGTTAAGCCGAACTCGCACCAGTAATCGGCATTGTCCGGCTCGAGGGCGACGGCCTGGCAAAGGTGTTCCAGGGCCCGCTGGGGCTCCGCCTGGTCATCGGCGGCCACGGCCGTGGCCATCAGGAAATGGGACCGCGCGTTACCGGGTTGCTGGGCCAGGACGGCGGCCAAGTGCCGGCGCGCCTTGTGAAACTGGCCCCCCTCCAGACGTAACTCCCCCAGGCGCTTCTGGGCTTCCTCGGATATCCCAGGCGGCATCGAACGAAAACCCGCCAGTCGGCTGAATAGACGGGTGGCTTGGTGACGCAAACCGAGGGTTTGCAAATGCCGGCCTTGGGCCAGCAACTGGTCGAAGAAGTTGAGCGTCCTGCTCATGGTCCGCCTCCGTGCAGCTAGGCCAGATTGCCCCGCTTTCCCATCCCTGGGAACTTATCTTTATGGCTCAATCCAAATTGCTTTTCATATCATCGCAAAGGGGTAACCCAAGGTTGATATGAATTACGAACCCTTTTTCTTAAAAGAAGTTGCAAACCTTTTTGCTTTTCACCGCCGCGAGTATTCTGGCGCTGTGCGGGTTACCACGCTATTCGTTTATTGCCGGATTTGAACCATAACAAAAAATACGCCGGTTCGATTATAAAAAGGGCGCGGATTCCCACAAGAGTAAGATCGGTTTTTTTCTTATTTCCTTGAGGCTTCAGGCGGTTTTGCTTTGATTGAGGCCATCGAGACGTGGGGCAGACATTCCTGTCTGCCCGGCAGGCAGGCGTACGTTCGTGAAACAATTCAAAATCGTCGTGGGCCATCGCGGCCCCACCTGGCGACGAGTCAGCCCCACCAGCGGGCTGCCGGCGAAGGTCACGTCGTGGCGGCGACCCGATATTTCTGCAGTTTCTTCTCGTCCACCGTCACGCCCAACCCCGGTCCCTCCGGAACGGCCATGTATCCGCGGTCGATGACATGCAGCGGCGTGATGATGTCGTCTTCGAGTCCGTAGTAGGTGCAGTCGTTGGCGAACGGGAAGTTGGGGGTGCTGGCGACGACGTGGAGCATGGCGGCGGTTTTCAGGCCCAGGTCGTGGGCGCAGTGAAAGACGCAGGGGATGCCGGCCGCCTCGGCCAGGGCCGCCACTTTCTTGACCCCCAGTATGCCCGAGCATTGATACGTATCCGGCAGAATGACGTCGGCGGCGCGCAGTTGTAAGATTTGCAGGACGATCTCCAGCGTCGTCACGGATTCGTTGAGGGCGATCGGCGTCTTGGAAAAGCGCCGCAGCCGCGCGGCGTCGCCGATCAACCCCAGAGGCATCGGCTGCTCGAAGTATTCCAGGTGGTATTTCTCCAGGTCGCGGGCCAGGGGAAAGGCCACTTCCGGCGCGTAGCCCATGTTCGGATCGATGCGGAGCTTGAGTTTGTCGCCGACGCCGTCGCGGATGCCGCGAACCATAGTGAGGTCTTCCTCGGGATTGCGGCCGGCCTTGGTCTTGAGCGTGGTGAAACCTTGGTCGAGGTACTGGCGGGCGATGGTCTTGGCCTCGTCGTAGGGCCGGATGCCCATGCAGGCGGCCAGCTCGATCTTTTTGCGGATCGCCCCGCCCAACAGCTTGTAGAGCGGCTGCCCGACCGCCTTGCCGATCAGGTCCCACAGGGCCATCTCGACGCCGCTGGCCAGGTAGCTGCCCAGCTTGGTCTCGGCGTACCAGCGTTCCAGGTCGAAGGGGTCGCGGCCGACCACTTCGCGACGCATCGCTTCCTCGGGATTACCGGCATAGGACTTGTTGATCCAGTCCACCGGGGTTTCGCCCCAGCCGACCAGGCCGGCATCGGTCTCCAGGCGGACGATCACCGCCTCCTTGACGGAGCTGGCCTTGTAGCGCGACTGGTACGGCGCGATCGGCGGTTTCTGCCCAATGCGGACGAGCACGGAGTGGAGTTGGGTGATTTTCATGGTTTGAAGGTAATCGGCGGGATCAGGAAGAGCAAAGAAAAAAACTATTCTTCACGGTCTTGCTTGGGTGCTTTCATTTTGCACTGTCGCAAGGGTTTCTGTTGCGATACTCTGATTGTTAGTGATCCGGTAAGAGGAGGATTAAAGCCACCATGATTGTCGATCAGCAATTGGAGGCGATAGTACGTGCGGGACTCTTTCGAGACCGCCAGCATGCCATCCAAGAAGCCATGCAGACGCTGTTTACGGTGCGACCGCAGTTGCGCACGGAAGCCGCCGTCGAGTTGTTTCGCTCGGGAGAAATCTCGCTCTTGCGCGCGGCGGAGTTGGCGGGGCTTGATTTCGAATCCTTTCGCCTTCTGCTCCGCGATCGCGCGATCCCCTGGGAGGTGGAAACCCAGAGCAGCGCCGAGTTGGATCGAGCACTCCATGACTTCTTTGGAGGACCTGAGGAGTGATCGTCGCCGACACGAACATTGTCTCGACCTTCGCTCGCGTCGGCGCTCTTCCTTTGCTCCACCGCTCGAAACTTTTGTCGAGAGCGCAGGATTCCCTGTCTCGACTTTCCGGCCATTTTACGGGCTTTGTGGGTCCGCAAGGTCCTTAACAAGAAAAAGGTGAAGGATTTGATTCGCCAAATCGAATTCGAACAGGGGATGGTGATTAAGAACAAAGATGAAATTCTCAAATGACGCCCAGTAAGTGAGAATTTCCTAACTCACTCCTCGGCGGTGGCCCGGTTCAGGTCGATGGCCACGAAGCTCAGCAGCTCGTCGTCGCTCATCTCGGTCAACATGGTTTCGCCGCCCTGGTTTAATAGCTGGTCGGCCAGGTTTTGCTTGTCGCGAATCATCTGATCGATGCGTTCCTCGACGGTGCCGCGGCAGACGAACTTGTGCACCAGCACGTTCTTCTTCTGGCCGATGCGGAAAGCGCGGTCGGTGGCCTGGTTTTCCACGGCGGGGTTCCACCAGCGGTCGAAGTGCACGACGTGGGAGGCGGCGGTCAGGTTCAGGCCGCTGCCGCCGGCCTTGAGCGAGATGACGAAAAACGGCGGACCGCCGTCGGCCTGGAACTGGCGTACCAGCTCGCTGCGCCGCCGCACCGGCGTGCCGCCGTGCAGCATCAGGCCGGGTTTGGCGAAAACGCTTCCCAGGTACTCGGCGAGCGGTTCGCACATGGCCTGGAATTGCGTGAAGACCAGCATCTTTTCCTGGCGTTCGGCAATCTCCTCGCAAATCTGGGCGAGGCGCTCGAATTTACCGCTGTCGGTGGGAGCAAACGCGGCCTGGCTCAGGTACTGGGCCGGGTGATTGCAAATCTGCTTGAGCTGCATGAGCACGGCGAGCACCAGACCGCGGCGGGCCATGCCGTCGGCCTCTTTCAGGCGTTTGGCCAGGTCTTCCACGGCGCGCTCATAGAGGGCCGCCTGTTTCTTGGACAGGCCGCACTCGGCCCGCATCTCCGTCTTGTCCGGTAGATCGGGGACGACGCTCGGGTCGGTCTTCATGCGGCGCAGGATGTATGGCCGCACCAGTCGCCGCAAGGCCCCAAACGCCTCGGCGTCTTGCTTCTTGTTCAGGTCCTTGACGAACTCCTTGAACTGCCCCGCCGAGCCCAAGAGTCCCGGGCAGCAGAAATCGAAAAGCGACCACAGATCGCCCAGGTGATTTTCCACGGGCGTGCCGGTCAAGACGATCCGGCCCGCCGCGGGGACTTTTTTCACGGCGCGGGTTTGCGCCGACCCGGCATTCTTGATCGCCTGGGCCTCGTCCAGCACCACCAGTCGCCAGGAAACGTCGTTCAGCCATTCGGTCCGCCGTGTCAAGCCGTACGTCGTGATGACCAGATCGTACTGCGCCAGCTCCTTGCCCGGGTCCTTGGCCACGCGTGCCAGCACGTCGGGGCCGGTTTCGGACCGATGCGCGTAGAAGACCCGCAGCGAAGGCCCGAACCGCGCCAGCTCCTGCTTCCAGTTGCCGATGAGCGACGCCGGCACGATCAGCAGACTGGGACGAGAAGCGGCATTCGCTTGTTCCTTCTTATCGACAGGCGCCGCGTCGCCCGACTTGAGTTGGAGCAGCAGGTCGATCACTTGAATGGTTTTGCCCAATCCCATGTCGTCGGCCAGGCAGGCGCCGAGGCCCAACTCGGTCATGAACCACAACCAGCGCACGCCGTCCACCTGGTAATGACGCAGGTTGGCGTTGAGGTCGCGGCCCGGCTGGCAGCCGGCCACGCCGCCCGGATCGCGGATGGTGCGCAAGGTATCGCGGAGCCAATCGCCGGCGGTGAGCTGGGACCAATCGGCGACGGGGCCTGCCGCAGCGCCGCCGTCGAGCACGGCGCCGGCCAAGAGCCGCATCCCCTGGATGAAGCTGACGCCGTCCGGATTTTGCGCCTCGAGGTCGCGCCAATGATCGAGGGCCTCCTGCAGTTTGGCACGGTCCACCTCGATCCAATGGCCGCGTAGCAGGATCAGCCCCTCGCTGGCCTCAAGAATCTGCCGGCGCTCCGCTTCGGTCAGGGGCTGACCGTCCACGGCCAGCTCGACGGAGAAGTCCAGCAAGCTGTCCAGGCCGAGCCGGCTGGCCTGTTTCTGGCCGATGCGCACCTGGACCTGCGGGCGGGGCGGGTTCCGCGCTTTCCACCAATCCGGCACGCGGACCACCAGGCCGCTCTCCTCCATGCGCGGCACTTCGGTCAAGAACCGGTAGGCTTGCGCGATCGTCCAGGCCTGCGGCCCGAACAAAGCCCGGGAATCGAGCAGCTCGCGAACCAGCGGGCTGTTTACGGCCGCCCGCTTGACCGGCTCGAGCAGCGACGCCAGCTTCGCCTGGTTCTTGGCACCCAGATATTCCTTCAATGCCTGCGACAGCGGCAGATGCTGCAACCGTGCCCCGGCCGACAGCCGGTGCGTGTACGTCGCCATGAAGGCAAACGGCAAGTCCGGATCGCGCTTGTTCTCGGCAAGGTGAAACGTGACCCGGCCCAGCTGCCGCCACAGCGGGCTGACCGAGCGCAGATATTCCAGCGGCCCCCCGGCATGCTCGTTGGCCTGCTGGACGACCAGCGCGCGCAGTTCCTCCCATAACGCGCGCAGCAGGGGGATGGAAAGATACTCCAGCCCACGCATGGGGGGCGCGGCCGCCGCCATCGGCTCCAGGTCGTTTTCGTCCGGCGGATCAAGGCGGTCCCAGGAATGGACGGCATCCTCGCCCCGCTGGGCGACGGCGTGAAAGAACCGCCGGCCCAATTCGCGCCAGAACACCAGCGCCGCCGGCAACTCTTCGTGCAACCCGGGTGCCGCCAGGTAAAGCAGGCCGTGGGCCGAGGATTGCCCGAACGCCCGCTGCAGGTCCGCCGCCGCCGGCGCCGACAACTCCGGCAAGGCTTCGGCCGCTTCCTCGACCTCGAGCCGCCCGGCCGGCGTGATGCGAATCGTTTTGCTCATGTCGTCATCCTTGATAGGCCCCGTCTTCCTCACTTCCTCAAGCGATCTATCAAAAACGCCGCCGCATTCTTGTACTCTGGATGCGACTGACCGGGGTAGATGAGAATCGTCTCGACGCCGGCCGCCTTGCATTTCTCCACCAGTTTCAGGCCGAGGACCGCGGAGTGGGTGGGATCCTTCTGCTTTTCGCCCACGACCGGCGGCACTTTCTGGCTCGGGTAATCCAGGAAGATCGGCGGATCGTCCTTGCTGACGTGCTCGATGGGCGAATACTCCTTGAGCCATTTCAGGACTTTATCCCGGCCTTCATGGAAATCCTGGAACTTGGCGAAGCCGAAAGCGTGGCCGCCGTAGCCGTAGTTTGGCATCCACGCACGCAACTCCTTGGGATCAAGCGACGTTTGGGCGCCGATCACCGCGGCACAGTATAGACGGGTCGATTCCCGCGCGACCGGATCGTCGCTTTTGGGGTCGGCCAGGTCATCGTGAAAGGCCAGCCACAACGACGAGCAAGCGCCCGCCGAGCTGCCGGTGGCGCCGACGCGCTTCTTGTCCAGGTTCCATTCGCCTGCCTTGGAGCGAATGAACTGCAGCGCCCGCGCGGCATCGTGCAGGGGCGCCCGGACCGGCGGGTCAATCTTCATTGCGACCGCCTGCTTGACGTAGCGATAATTGATGGCCACTACGGAGATTCCCGCATCGAGGTATTGCTGGATGGCGACGCCCGAGAGGCCGCTCTTGTCCCCCCCTTGCCAGCCGCCCCCGTGGATGTAGAGGACGAGCGGTGCCGGCTTGGGGGTTTTGGCTTTCCAGAAATCCAGCACCTGACGTTCATGGGTTCCATACGCAAGCTTGGCGACGGTCGGCGCGGGTTGGGGCGGCAGTTTTTTCTTTTTCTCCTGTGCCAGGCCAGGGAAACTGGACAGGCACAGGATCAGGGGGATGCCCAGGAACAATCGCTGCATGGTGCTTTCTCCTGAAAAGGGGTCAGTGAAGGTCGGTTCGCCCAGGAAAGTCCCATGGGTTTTAGATTATTGCCGATGGGACAGTGCCATGATACGAAGCGCGGCCTGGGAACCGCAACCAGATTTTGTAGCCGCATTCGCCAGAATGCGGGAGAAAAATGCCTGTGCCTCCCCCGCATTCTGGCGAATGCGGCTACGTTTATTCGCAAACGGTGTCGTTCACCTCTTTCCCCCACACCCTCCAAATTCCTATTGCGGCAAAATGGCCAATTTGTTTAACTTATTATCCCGCATGCGACCGGCGAACGGTCGTGAGAACTTTAGACCAAGGAAGGAGACAGCCATGTCATGGGGATGGGGATGGAGACCTTATGTGCCGGTCGCTCAGCGGCGTGCCCAGGCCAAGCTTCGTGCCCAGAAGTTGGCCAAGAAAGGGCAACCTCTTCGCCCGGTCGAGATCGATGGCCGGGTGATTGCCAAGAGTTTCTGGGGCAAGGCTTGGTGCGACAACCTGGAAAGTTACAGCGACTTCGCCAACCGCCTGCCGCGCGGCCGCACCTACGTCCGCAACGGCTCGGTCATCGACCTGCAAATCGAGCGCGGCCAGGTCAGCGCCCTGGTCAGCGGCTCGGATATCTACAAAGTCAAAGTGGACATCTCCACCTTGCCCAAAGCCGTCTGGACCAAGATCCAGCACGATTGTGCCCGATCCATCGATTCGCTGATGGACCTCCTGATGGGCCGATTTTCCGAGGGCGTCATGGAACGGCTCACGCGGCAAGAAGGCGGCCTGTTTCCGCGGCCCAACGAGATCAATTTGAAGTGCAGTTGTCCCGATTGGGCCACGCTGTGCAAACACGTGGCCGCCACGCTCTATGGCGTGGGTGCGCGCCTGGACGAGCAGCCGGAGTTGCTCTTCACCCTCCGCGACGTGGATCATCAGGACCTGATCCAGCAAGCGGTCACGGGTGACAATCTCGATCAGGCCCTGACCGGCAAAGCCGGCCCGACGCTTGCCGGCGACAACCTCGGCGAAATCTTCGGCATCGACCTGGAACAGGCGGGCGGCCGGGTTGTCGAACCGGCCACGACCCCGCCGCCGCCTTTGAGGGCCAAAGCCAAAAATCCGCCGGCGGACAAGGCCAAACTTGATACCACCCGCGCCAAAGAAAAAACCAAACCCCTCTCCAAGGTAAAGAACAGCCCGGCCGCCACAAAGAAAAAACTTCCCCGCCCGTCCCGGAAACGGGCCGCTGTCCTGGCCGGGGTCGGGGAATAATCGGGCGAACGGTGAGGCGCAATTTGGAGTGCGGCGTGCGGCGCCGCTTTGGATGGATCAAGAAGCGTACGCCTCGATCCAAAGCGGCGACGGACGCCGCACTCCAAATTCCGGGCAACCTCCCGAAGATGCGTCGCCACTTATTCCGCCTAAGTCCGCCCGCGGCCCTCCTTTTTTCGCGCCTGGCGCCACTGAAACAACTCCGCACGCAACGGCTGCCAGTAGGCTCGATCCGCGGCCCGCCACGCGTCTTCTTCGGCGCGCAGCACCTGTTCCACTTTGGCCAGATCCCTTTTCATGGCCCAACGCAAAACCCGACGCTCTTTCGCTAACCGGCGGGCACTTCCCGGGTATTTTTGGCAAAGGTCCACCAGGATTTCGGGAGTCCGTCCCTCGCGCAACCAGAATTGAATTTGTTTCCGCGAAGGGCGGGCGGGCCGGTTGTGGTAATCCACGTCCACCAGGCGGCGAATCATGGGCCAATCCTTGTCGCGTTGAGTTTTTTTGGCCTGGACAAGGTCCGCTAAAGCCAGCACCGCGACCGGGCCGCTGCCCGGAAGTTTCAAGCGCTTCCGCCGGGCCCACAGAACCTCGAAGGACGCGCACCCATGCAGGACCGACATCACGTCGATGCGTAAGCCTTGCGTTTCGGGAATACCGGCACGGAAGTGACAGGCGTGACCGCGCTGGAGGACTTCGATTCCCAGGGAAGGAAAATAAACCGGTACGGCGCGTAATTCCGCCAGGGCCTTCCGCAAGTGCTCAAGGTTTTTTTCGTCGGCCAACACGGCCAGATCGACGTCGCGGCTGAACTCGGCGGCGCCGTACAGAATGCAGGCCTGGCCGCCCATGAGCAGGGCGCGGACCCGATGCTTGCGGATCGTAGAAAGGACTTTGTGGATCGGGCTGGGGCTCAAGCGAACCTCCCAGGGCCAGGAACGTGGCCCACAGTTTCTCCGACTCCGCCCACCGCTGCGCGGGGGTCAACGACCACCACTGGAGGGTTTCCGGATCTTCGGGGGGCTCGTAAGCGGAAGGTTTCCTGGCCATTGCCGTTTCTCATTCACGCCTTGAGCATGCCCACCTTGCGGGCATAGGGAAACACGCCGCCGGCTTCGAGGATGGGGGCCACCTCGCCCAGCGGTTTCAGCTTCCACTGGTCGCGGGTGGTGAGGTTGTAAAGCATACTCTGGGCCACGTCGATTTTCAATTCGTCGCCGGTGCACACCTGCTCGCACAGGCGATCCATGCATTCGAACGGCACCAGGTAGCCGCCGTTGACGGCGTTGCGGAAGAAGATGCGGGCGTAGAACTCGGCGATGACTGCCTCGATGCCGGCGGCGTCCAGGGCGATGGGCGCGTGCTCGCGCGACGAGCCGCAGCCGAAATTCTTGCCCGCCACGATAATCTTGTACGGCGACACGAACTCGTCATCCGTGTGGAACGGCACGTGCCCCTTGGGCAGGCCGCTCTGCGCCGGCGGCACGCTCGCCAGGGCGTGCTTGCCGAACATGCGGTATTCCTCGGCAATGGCCGGATTGTACGTCAAATACTGGGCCGGGATGATCTGATCGGTATCGACGTTGTCGCCGAGGACGTAGGCTTTGCCGGTGATGGTGGCTTGCATGGGAAACCTTTGGCGTGGTTAGTTCTTGACAAGGTTCTTGCGGAAATCAGCCAGGCGCCGACACTTAGCCGCCAGCTTCAATAAGTGTGCCAACTGATCCGGATCGGCCACCCTTTCAAGAAGTTGGGACAACTCGCGGATTTCCGCCACGCTGAATCGGCTTTCTAGGATTCCCAGAATATCCGCCCGGCGGGTCTCCAGACGGCCCTCCAAGCGGCCTTCCAGGCGTCCTTCCAGGCGTCCTTCTTCCAAGATTTCTTGGTAAAACTTGGACTCCTTCATGGCTTCCCTCCCGATCACATCCACAACATTGAATTCCGGCCGCACCAGTTTGCCAAATATGGCCAGAGTGGTGAGCAAGTCGGCCCTGTTGATTATATCGGCCACGTGCCGCCGAATCGAATGCGCCGCGAAGGATACGGCTTCCGCAAACGGCTGCCGGTGG
>CAZFGM010000212.1:0-10388 GCA_964518515.1 uncultured Alcaligenaceae bacterium
CCAACGAGGACACCGTGCTTTTGAAGGACCACGTCGATCGCCGGTCGATCAAGGAGCTGCTGAAACGGAAGTGAGCCACGCAAGCCGTGGTTTGCCTATTTCCAAGTTTCCGGTAATATTCAGCAAGAATTCAAGAGAATGAGTTTCCTTCATCGGCGGTAAAGGGGCCGACTTATGAAATCTTCGATGTTGCAAAAAATTGAGCAGCAACTACCGCTCTTGTCGCCAGACGAACAGCTGCGGTTGCTTGAATGCCTGGTGCAGCATTTGCGAAAACCGGCCCAGCGCGCTGATTTTGCCGCGGAAATGGCGGCCATGGCGGCCGACCCGGAAATCCAGGCGGAAATTCGGCAGATCGAGGCGGAATTCTCGGTCGCTGACGAAGACGGCTTGGAGAGGTATTGATGCCGATGCAACGTGGCGAAATCTACTTCGTGAATCTCAATCCGGTAAAGGGACGCGAACAGGCCGGGATGCGTCCTGTCCTGGTGCTCTCCAACGACACGATTAACCAATCGCCTCTCGTCGTTACGGTCGTCATCGGCACAAAAGGAGCCAATGTTACCCGCGATTATTCCACCAATGTGCGCGTCCCAGCCAACGAAAGCGGCTTGCCCATGGAGACGGTTTTCCTGGGCTTTCAAATCCGTTCTCTCGATCATTCTCGATTTCCCGATCAACCGGCCGGGAAGTTGTCGGATCTGTACATGAACAAGATCGACGATGCAGTGCGCTTGTGCTTGGATTTGTAACCCCTTAGAACGCCCTGCCGCCGATCGCGAAAAGCGGCACCAACAACGGCTTCTGGGTCCACTCCGGCCAGCTGTGGTGGGCCAACGAGGACACCGTGCTTTTAAAGGACCACGTCGATCGATTTCCCGATCAAACGGCCGGAAGGTTGTCCAATCTGTACATGAACAAGATCGACGATGCCGTGCCCTTGTCCTTGGAGTTGTAACTCCCGCCCTTTTCCTCCGTACGCTAAACGTAAACAAGGCTTGTCGTTTAGCGTACGGCGAATGCGGGCAGGATACTGGGGAACTTATTCCTGAACGCGCGCGTCAAACTTCAGAGTGGAAACTGTTTGACACCCCGCGGAACGCATTTTAAGATTAACAGTTGTCCGCCTTTAGGGCGATTTTCAAAACACAATCCGGTTCTTTCCGATAGGGGAGAAAAAATGGCGCAGCCTAACCGTTGGCGACGGACGCTGGTTCTCGGCGCCGCCTTCCTATTATTCAGCTTTTTAGCCCTGCCGCAGGGCGCCGCTCAGACCAAGAAAAAAGACAAGAAAGATCCGCCGCCCAAGGGTCTTATCACCGAAATCTACGTCGGCGGCTCCGGACAGATCGAGATCAAGCTCATCAACGAATTGCTGGAAAAGCAATGGAAGGACAACAAGGTCACGCCGTCCGACCGCTGCACGGATTACGAGTTCATTCGCCGGGCATCGCTGGACATCATCGGCCGGATCGCCAAGACCCACGAGATAACAGAATTCATGACCTGGCCGGCCGCCAAGCGCCGCTCCATGCTCATCGAAAAACTCCTCAATAGCTCCGAATACGCCACTAACTGGGGCAACCTCTGGACCAACCTGCTCCTGACCCGCTCGGGCGTCGGCAAAATGTACCAGCAGCAGATGCACGCCTGGCTTGAAGACAAGCTGACCGAAAAGACCAATCCCGATACCAAACAAGTCGAGTATACTCCCGATTGGTCGAAGATCGTGGCGGAGATCGTCACCGCCAGCGGCAAGACCAACGAGAACGGCGCCGTCAACTTCATCCTGGCCCACATGGGCGAGCCGGTCAACCAGGACAAAGGCGCCAACGGCGTGTTCGATTTCGTGCCGGTCACGTCGCGGACCACCAAGTTGTTCCTGGGCCTCAGGACGCAGTGTGTGCAGTGCCACGACCATCCGTTTAACGGCGACTGGGAGCAGCGGCATTTCTGGGGCGTCAACGCCTTCTTCCGCCAGACCACGGCCAGCGGCCGGCCCGCCATGATGGCCAAGAAGCAAAAAGGCATCACCGGCCAGCAGTTCACCGTTTCCGATGACCCCAAACTGAATGCCAAGGGCACCGTGCCCTTCGAGCGCCGCAGCGGTTTGCTCCTGCTAACCGACCCGATGTTCCTCGACGGCACCAAGATTGACACCAAGAAAGTCGCCAACCGCCGCGCCGAGCTGGCCAAGTTCATCACCACCAGCCCGTTCTTCGCCAAGGCCTATGTCAACCGCCTGTGGGGCCATTTCTTCGGCAAGAGCTTCACCAAGGACGCCCTGGACGATTTCGGCGAGCACAATCCGCCCAGCAACCCCGAGCTGCTCGACCTCCTGGCCAAGGACTGGGCCAATAAGTACCAGCACAATCCGAAAGACCTGATCCGCTGGATCACCAACAGCCGGGCCTATGGTCTATCCAGCGTGGCCAACAAATCCAACGACAAGGTCGAGGACGAAGTGCTGTTCGCGCGCATGCTGCTCAAGCCCATGACGCCCGAACAGCTCTTCGAATCGCTCATGATCGCCACCCACGCCAAGGTGGGCCAGTCGAAGGAATCGCGCCAGGCTCTGCGCGAGCAATGGCTCAACAAGCTGATCGTCAACTTCGGCAACGACGAGGGCGAGGAAGGCAGCTACAGCGGCACGGTGGTGCAGGCCCTGCTCCTCATGAACGGCCAGGACATCAACAAGGCCATCATGGATGAAAAAGAAGGCACCGTGGCGAAGGTGCTGAAAGATCGTCCGCCGCTGAATGCCGCCAACGCCCGCAAGGCGATGCAGGATTTGTACCTGGCCGCCCTGAACCGGCCGCCCACGCAGAAAGAGTTCGAGCGCATGTTTTTGACGAAAAAAGGCAGCTACGAAATGTGGAAGTTCCGCCCCGAGGTGCAGCAGAAGATCAACCTGGCCAACCCGAAGGTGGCCCAGGCCTTCTGGACCGGCTTCTACCAGGACCTCTTCTGGGCGCTGCTGAACAGCAACGAGTTTATTTTAAATCATTGATGGGGTCGGGGGACATCGGAAAACCCAGGGGCTCCCTTGGGTTTTGATTTTACCGTCAGTGGTTTTTTTCTGGTCTAAATAAGAGCAGGAGTAAAAGAAAGATTAGGAGAGGATTAAGAGCAAGAGCAAGATAAAGACAACCGAAGCTTTTTGATAATCCTATTCTTTATCCTGCTCTTAATCTTCTTCCAAATCATAATCTTCATCTTACTCTTTCTCTTCCTTTTTCCCGGAGACGATCAAAGGCTAATGGAGGCCTTCCCTGGCCGTCCTGGCCGCTTCGACGGGTTAGGAAGCCCGTCCTAAAAAGGCCGGCAGGTCATGTTAGCTTTCTAGCGGATCGTTGTTTTCAAAATATCGAATTCCTTCCTTTACTTTTTTAGGCGCGGGTCATGCGGTCCCACCGGGATGGCCTGGATGGCCTGGGCCTGCGCCGGCGGCGTCTGGTAGGGCAAGGGCCGCGGAACTTTGGGCCGCAGGCGGGCCGCGCGGGCGTGGAAACGCAGCAGCACCTGGCCGAGTTGGATGCGGTCCCCTTCGTGCAGCTCGATGCTATCGCGGACCGGCTGATCGTTGACCAGGGTGTTCTCCGGCGGGGCGCCGTTGTTGAAAAAGAGGTAGTGCTCGCCGACGCGGCGAATGTAGGCGTGCTTCTTTTCCACTTTCATGTCGCGGAACAGGGCGATGTCGGCATGCTCGTCGCGGCCCAACAAGCTGGCGGGCTTTTCCAGGGGATATTCGCGTCCTTCCTGCCAGCCACGCAACACGCGCACGCACGCCGGCTGGAACACCGCCTGCACCAGGGCCGACAACGAGCCGATGCACGCGCCCATGATGACCAGGCCCAGGGCGCTGCCGAAATAGTCGGTGGAGCCCAGGCCCAGGGCGATCTTGTAAAAGATCATGAACAGCATGCCGCCGACGAAGCCCCCGATGGCGCCCCCCAGAGTGCCGTAGCTGAACTTGCCCAAAGAGCGAGCGGCGATACCCTCGGCCATGCCGATGGCCACCCCTAACAGGCTCCAGCCGATGCCCCGCGCAAGGACCTGGACGATGAATTGATCACCCAGGAGGGCCTGCAGACCGACGTTGACCAGATCGCCAAGGAGCATGCCCACGGCCCCGCCGACTCCCCCCAGCAAGAACCCGTACGAGCCCAGGCGGGCGAATTTCACCAGGGCGCGGTCGCGAATGGCTTCCACGCCGACCACGAAATAACCGATGATTCCACCGATTAGTGCCCCGCCCAGGAGGGCATTGGCATCCTCCTGTGTGAAGAACAGAAAAAACGTATCCTTGGTCGGCGTCTTTTCGCCGAAGACGCCAAACAACAGCCAGCCCAGCAGCCCGCCCAGGGCGCCAAAGACGGCATTGTAGTACAGACGCACCAGCAGCGGCATAAAGGCTCCGGCCCTCGGCCTGGATGTGGCCCCGAGCGCGGCCAATTAAACATACAACTCGGGAAATCTCTTTATGTAATAATCCCCGGGCGCGAGGTTTGCAACTGGCAATCTGTACCAGGAGAGTAATTCGGCAGTCCATAGTAGGTGCCGCGACCCGAGGGTCCCGAGCGTCCGGCTCGGCTAACCAGACCAACTGGCAACGAGGTTCGTTACCCCAGGGCGGCGAGGAACCGCCTTGGGGTAACAATTTTCGTGTCTTGGAACTTTTTCAGCGGCAAGAGGTGGCGACGATCGTTCGTGACCAGAAAATCGGCGTGGGACTCGGCCGCCAGTGCCAAGAACTTCGTATCCGTAATGTCGCGGGACAACTGAGCAGAAACCGCGGTCTCGCCGGGAAACCTCCTGGCGTTGATCAGAACCGACGCCAGAAACTCAAGGAGTTCGTCATCGGTCATCCCGTGCCGAGCGCGGATGCGCGGAACCGTCAGGACTTCCATCCATTCATCCAGAATGGCAGGCGAGTAATGGAGTTGGAATTTTCCTCCATGGTAAAAATCCAACGTCCGAGCGGATGCTGAGGCGGGAGAACTGATGACCGCTTGAACGATAATATTCGAGTCCAGAATGGCAGTGATCATTGTTGTCGTCGTTGGCGGACTTCCTTCACTGCCTCGTGGACCTCGCGTTCAAGAACCCGCGCGGGCACACCCTTATTCCGTTGGCGGGCTCGTTTGACCAATTCGCGCCCACGAGCGATCACGGCCGCTTTCTCCACCGCGGAAAATTCGGAGGGCGGGAGGAATTGGCCAATGACCTGGCCGGCCAATTCCAGTTGCACGCCGTTCGGCGTCAAGGGCAAGCTCCGCAGGAATTTCTTCACGGCCGGTGCCGCCCTATCGATTTGGATGCGTTGCATGAAACCTCCCCAACCATCCCGGCAGTATATCGGCAAATCGCGGTTCTGTCAAAAGCCAGCGCGACGGGGCGACGGCAGAGCGGCAAGTCCGCACAGACTGGTAATGGGTTTCAACGGTCATTTCTTTCCAGGATCCGTGACCGCCAAGTACGGCGGCAGGTTGTTGGTCAAGTCCTGGGCCAGGTTGGTGCGGCCCAAAAAGAGCAGGGCCATGCAGGTATCGACGCCGGGATAGGCGCCGCGCCAGCTGCCGTCGGCGTGCTGATTGGCCAACAAGGTTTCCGAACCCCAGCCGTACCAGTCCTTGCCACCGATGGTGGGCAGGTTGTACAAGACGGCCACGCGCTCGACGGACCAGAGGAAATACAGATCGACGGCTCCCGGCGGGCCTTTTATTACGCCGGTCGGTTGGCCGAGGTACTGGCTGAGGGCCTGGAGTCCCTTTTGAATGGCGGGGTCCTGGAAGCGCGGGGCCGGCTTATCTTGTCCGCGCTTGGCCTTGCCGTTGAAGGTTTCATGGAACGAGCCGTGGCCGATGCCCAGGCCTAACAGGCCGACGCAGGTCATGGCCGGGGTTTGTCCGCCGCCCTGATAGCGATAGCACCAGCCGCCCGCGGGCGCCTGGCTGCCGCGATAGCGTTCGTCGAGCAGGGACAAGGTAAGGGCCATGGGGACCTGATGGCGCCGCGCCGCCCAGAGTCCGAGGATGGCGAACTGGGAATTGGAATTGTCATCGCGCGCCGCTCCCTTGAATTTGCCCTTGCCCTTGCCTTTACCCTTGTCCGGGACAGCCGCCGGGTTTTTCAACAGGGCCATGAATTCCGGCACGGTCAGGTCGGCGGGAAAACGGGGATTGGCCGGTTGCACGCGCGCCTTGGGCAACACGGTGGCCGGTTTTGGCGGAGTCTGGTTATTGGTAGGGGCCTGCTCGTCGGGGGGTAGGGGTTGGTTTTCCGCGGGTTTCTTCACCTCGGCCGGTTTACCCATTGGAGGCGGTTCTCCCTTGGCGGCGCCGAGTTTTTGTCTTTCGTCTGGCAGAGGTTGGATAAGGTCGGTGCCACCGGTTGCTTTGGGGTCGGGTTGTGTTTTGGGCAGCGGATTGGGCAAATCCGGCCGCGAATCGGAGTTGGTCACGGGATTGGTCAAGGGCACTTCGCGTGGAGCGAGCGGATTGAGGAAAGAATCCTTGGGCTTCAAGGTCAGCGGGTTCAGCAGGGGTTCCTTGGGATTCTGCACGAGCGGATTGGGCATGGGGCCTTGTGGTTTTTCGAGCGGCACCAGGAACGGCGGCATGACCGGGGCGATTGGGTTAAGGGGCGGCCGGGGTTGGTTCCGCCGCAAGAACGTGATAAGCTGCAACTCTTCCGGCGGCGTGAGGATCGGGCAATGGTAGGTCCAGCCGCCGTGGTGGTTCTGACCGGCCACAAGGCGCAGGGCGAAGGTCTGGATCGTCGTCCGGTCGCGTGGATCGCCGAGGCGGTCGAGAAACAGGATGGCCAGGGAAAGTTCATAGGTGGCGTTTAAGGTGGCGGCCTGGCCGCGAACGAAGGCGGCGGCTTTCCGCACTGCCGGATCATAGCGCGACACGCCGGACTCCAGCAGGGCCAGCCCGCCCATGCCCGCATGACCGACCGGGTAGCCGCTGCCCCAGGTGCCGTTGGCGGCCTGGGATTGCTTCACGAACTTCACGCCGCGCTGGATAGCCTCCTTTATGGGTTTAAGGTCCTTGGCCAGGACGATGGGCCCTTCCGGGCGCTTGGGAGGGAGGTTTTCCGCAACCGGTGGGACATCGGCCTTTGCTTTGGCCGGCGGCGGTTGCGGGGGATCGGCCCCGTTCACTTCAAACACGGGAGGCGGCGACACGGGCCCATCGGGTGTGGGCAATTTTTTGACCGCCGGCTTGGGTCCAGGCAAATCTTCCTCGGCATCCTTCTGGATCTGGCCAGGTGGTTCCGGAGGGACTTCCGGCGCTAGCTGCGGAGCGGAAAGAACCTGGGTCGGTTCCGAAATATTCGGAGGCGCGGAAGCCACCGATCCCCACAAGAAACTCAGGCCCACGCCGGCGCCGACCAGGAGCAGTGCGGTCCCCCCCCACAGCCAGGTTGTGCCGGCCGCCGGTTTTACGAGCGGCGGGGTTAATCCCCGCCGTGCGGGCAGGCGAAAGAGGCGTTGGCACTTGCCGCACCGGAGAACCTGGCCCGCACTATCCAGGCCAGCTTGTATCCTGCTCAGGCAATGCGGACATCCCACTGTCACATGCGCCATGGACCTTTTCCTTAACGGACGATCGGCCATCTTCCTGAAAAAGCAAGGAGGGTCTTTCAATAAAACACGCCAGGCCAGGAAATGTTTGCGCCGGCTGGGGCTTTTTTTTAGTCCGGGAGGCGGGGTTTAATGTTGAAATAGGTTGGTCTCAAAATGTTCTGAGACGGACGGATTGATTTGGGTGAATACCGGGTGCTGTTTCCAGCCCTACGAACCTTCGGTCTATAAATAGCCCAGGCTTCACCCGGAGACCACTCGCGCCAACAGAAATGAAAGGGTGACGCGAGTGGACGATTACCTAACACCCAGGAGAGTAAGAAATTAGGTAAAGGTTTCCCCCACTCGCGTCACCGGCGCGCACACGGGAATTCCTCCCCGAGACCAGGATTATGGCCAGCACAAGGGGTTTGTTTCCGCCCGTTCATTTTTAACCAAACCCCGCAAATTCCGGCAAGCGATTGCATTAGCCGAACGGGACCGTATAATGCCCTCTCAGAAAAGCCACATTCGGGCCGGCCCGCGTGCCGGCCGCCCTTTACTTTCAAGGAGTGAATGCATGGCGGAGGAACAAGGCGGGCCGCGGAAAGAGACCTGGCTCTGGCTCAAGCTGTTCAGTGGGTTCAAGATCGCCATCTTGCCGAGCAAACTGCTGCTGGCCGCCGCGGGCATCCTGGTGATGGCCCTGGGCTGGTGGCTGCTGGCGGCTATCTTCTTCGGCCTCAGCAGCACGGCGCCGGACCCGGTAGCTTACCTGACCGGGGTGAAGGAGGAGGAAAAAGAAGCCGCCTTTAAACGCGACTTTAAAAAAGCCCGCAATAGCTGGAACTTGCTCCTTAAACTGGCGGGCACCGAAGCCAAGCCCCTGGATGCCGGCGATTTGGCGGATTCCCTGGATGAATACCGACGCCTGGATATATTGGTTCGTTTTCCCAAACCCATCAAAGTCCAAATCAAGGATAAGAACCTGTTCTTAATCGCGGATAAAGAATATCCCATTACCGTGGAAAAAGAGGATCTTCCCAAGGTCCGGGACGGCCAGACCGTGGATTTGAAGGTGGTGGATAAGGGAAAGCTGAAGATCCAATTCGGCGACGTAACCGCGACCTTGAATAAAACCCAGGACCTTGAAATTTTGGAAGAATACCAGAAAAATTGGAAAATCGCGGAGGAAACGATTCGTGATCCAGCCAAGAAAGGAATCGTCGCCAAAGCGCTAGCCGTGCAGCAAGGAACCAAGAAAAAGCCCGCCGGCATGTTGCGCACCTTGCCGTGGTTCGAGTATCGTGGGGAAAATCCCTATCTGCTGGTGGCCGAGGAAATCAAAGGCAAGGAGGGGAAAGCGGAAGGTGGTTTTATCACGCGGGTGGTTCGCTTCTTCAACGAGCAAATTCCGGTTCTTTTCGAGCCGTTGGTCAAGTTCTTTTCGCCGGTGACGCATTTCTTCGACTCAAGGGCTACGTTTGGCGTGCGTTTTTACTTGCTCCTGGTGATCCTGTGGACCTTGGCCACCTGGGCGGTGTTCGGCGGGGCCATCACGCGCATCGCCGTGGTGCAGGCGGCCCGGCCCAATGAAAAGGTCGGCATGTTCGAGGCTCTGCGCTTCGCCCGCTCGCGCATCCAGTCGTTTTTCTCGGCGCCGCTCATCCCGCTGTTTTTCCTGGCCTTTTTGACCCTGATCATGATCATCCTGGGCTTCATCGAAGGGTTCACGCATTTTTTGGGCGATATCCTGGCGGTATTTCTCTGGCCGCTTTTCTTTGTCTTCGGCTTGATCATGGCGGTAGTGCTGGTCGGCCTGATCGGCTGGCCGTTGATGTATGCCACCATCAGCGCCGAAGGCAGCGACAGCTTCGACGCCTTGAGCCGGTCGTACAGCTATGTCTTCCAGGCCATCTGGCGGTACCTGTGGTATAGCGTGGTGGCCCTGGCCTATGGGGCGGTCCTGGTGTTCTTTGTCGGCCTCATGGGCTCGCTCATGGTGTACATGGGCAAGTGGGCAGTGGGCCATACGCCGTTCTTGCGTGCCATCGACCGTGAGCCGACTTACTATTTTGTGTACGCCCCCACCTCGTTTGGATGGCGCGACCTGTTCTTGCACGACAGCCCCCACGCCAAAACAAAGGAGATTACTCGCCCCAACGGATTGCCGGGCAAGGAATATGTTCCGGATGAAAAATACCAGCTGAACTGGAACAACCACATCGGCGCTTTTCTGGTGTCGATCTGGCTGTACCTGATCTTTCTTCTCGTGATCGGTTTCGGCTACAGCTACTTCTGGACGGCGGCGTCGATCATTTATCTCTTGATGCGCAAACACGTGGATGATACCGAGCTGGATGAGATTCACATGGAGGAGGACGAAGGAGAACCGTTCCCGGAGAGCCCGGTGGCGATGGGCCCGGGCCAGGGGACGCCGGCTGCGGCGGCGGCGCCGGGCTTCACCATGGTGGATTCGCCGGGCCTGCGAACGCCGGGCCCGGAACCGGGGCCGCCGGCGCCGGGTTCGGAACCGCCGCCTGCTGGGCCGCCGGAAAATCAACCGCCTCCGGCGAACCCGTAAAGGAGCCGCTGGCGGCTTAGCGTGACTCTCCGCGCTAAGCCGATGTGCAAAAATAAGTTCGGCAAACTACCGTGGGCCGGACATTCCTGTCCGGCCGTTTCCGCACGGACAAGAATGTCCGTGCTACTGAAACGCTGAAGTTATTTTTGCACAACGCCTAAGGCGAGCGGCAGGAAATGACTTACCTGGCGAGCGTCGAGGCGTAAGCCCGACGTGGAAGCCAACTACACGTCG
>CAZFGM010000213.1:0-3728 GCA_964518515.1 uncultured Alcaligenaceae bacterium
AGATCAATTTCACCCTCGAAAGGGGGAACTAAGGTTTTTTTCAGAAAGTGCAGTTCCTTGAATGAATGTTATTTTTGGAATGAATTATACCATGCCCTTTTCTGGTAAGGCAGCGGCGATTTCCAGGCTTCCAGGCATTCCAGGCAATCGAAAAAAAGGAAAGGAACTCAAGCTGGAACCATGTCGTAGATGCGCACCAAGCTGTCGAAGAAGGGAATGGCCAGGCGCCGGCCGTCCGGGTGGAAGTGCAGGTCGCGGGCGTTGGTGGGCAGCGGCACGGTGTGGAAGGAGGGCGCGGCGTTGGGCCGCCAGAACCACAAGGCGCCGCCGTTGCCGCCGCCAACTCCAGCCAGAAAACCGGATGGGTGAAAAGCGACGCCCCAGGCGGTACCCTGGAAGTTGACCTGCGGGCGCAGCACCTGGGCGCGCTGGCCGGTCTGCCAGTTGAACAGCACCACCGCCGGCTTGCCGATGCCGGCGAAGGCGTTGGTCACGTCGGTGATGCCGGCACAGGCAAGGAGCGAGCCGTCGTGATTGAAGGCCATGCTGCGAATGCCGCCGTGGTCGGCCATGAAGGTCGGATCATATTTGTAAAGCAACGAGGCATCCATTTGCCGCGTTTCCCGGCCGGTCTGCAAATCCCACTGCTTGACGTTGCCGCGCAGATCGCCGGATACCAGGAACCGGCCTTCCGGGTGAAAGGCCACGTTGTAGACGTGCCAACGGTGCCCTTCGAGCTGGCGAACCAGGGTCATGTCGCGGATGTTCCACAGCTTGACGAGGTTGTCGTTGCCGCAAGTGGCCAGCGTGCGGCCATCGGGACTGACGGCCAAGGCCCGCACCCAGCCGCGATGGGCGTCGATGTTGCGCTCGGGCCGCGGCAGGTCGGCGTCGAGCGGCCAGACGAGGACCTTACCGGCGTAATCGGCGGAGAACAGCTTGCCGCCCTGAAAGGCCAGGCCGCGCACCCAGCTGCGGTGGCCTTCGAGCGCGACCTTGCGCGCCCCTTGCAATTCCCAGCGCTGGATGGTGTTGTCCTGCGCCCCGGCGAAGACGAAGCGGCCGCCCGGATCGAAGCGGCAGCCCAAAAACGGGCTGTTGTGCCGCAGCTCCTGCACCATGCGGGTGCGGGCGGGATCGACGGCGGGAGGTTTTTGTGCCATGTTTCACTGTTTTGGGTTCACGTTGGTCCGCTATTTGACGAACATCTCAATGTCCTGGATGGCATCTTCGATGCGCCCGGCAACTGCTGGATCTTTCGCGTGAGCCTGCAAGGCGCTCACCACTTTGGTCTTCTGGATTTTCTGATGTATCCGCGCCAGGTGGCCCAGGCAGGTGATCGCGGTGCCCCGGATGTCGGGATCGCTCGACTCCAGGAAATGCAAACACCAATCCTGGACCCACTGCCAATCCGGCTCGTGATAAGCAGCACCTAACATGGCGTGTACAATGCCGGCCGTGTCGTTGCCTGCGAAAGCCGTGAGTGCCTGATCCTTGCTCGTTGGCACGACCTCTTCGTACTGCAGATTCATGCAATGTTCCCTTTCTTGTCAACCAGGCCCGCATCCTTCAGGACATTTTGCATTTGCGGCGTGAGATCGTCCCAGGAGCGAACGTGGCCGTGAAACCGGCCAGGCAGATGCTCGTCAAGGACGACGATTTCGCCATTGGCACGATCAACACCAACTCGTCTTGGCGAGGAGGCCTTTACCTGGACCGAGTTGTCCAGGGCAGCCTGTCCATCTTTGGGTGCGGGACTTGAAACTCCTTTCACCGTGCCGCGGGCTTGAGGGCCGTGTTTGGGGTTTGGATCGTAGAACAGGGGATCCACGATTTGCCCCTTTAAACGCCTTTAAACGCCCAACCCACCGTCATATTACCGCTGCCCAACAGATTCGCAAACGCAGAGGGTCACGCCAGCACCTCGCGTATCACCGACCCCGCCGGTTGCTGAAGTTGGGGTTGTTCCACAGAAGGACTCCACATAGAGTTACAGGCCCAGCCATGTTCGGAGCGAGTTTTCAACAAGCTTCATTTCGTTTGGAATTAACAGGGCGGCACAGAGAATCTCCGCCATTTCGGGTTGTCTGTTTCTATCTTACCCTCGTTGAGAAAAGAAAGAAAAAAAGCTTTCACTTGTTCTTGGTCCAGCAGATCCGAGAATACAAAACGTTTGCCAGTGTGGCCCTCGTGGTATACCAACTCGAAATCCGCAGGTTTGGGCCAGTCTTCCCCTTCCCAATCAGTCGGGTCTTTTCCAAGCCACACCGTCCCGGCGTCAAGAGAATTTCCATCAACCGCGGTAAGCGTTATGTATTCCCCAAACTTGTGTTCGCTGTTGAACCATAGATGGATCGATTCCTCTGTGGCATTCTCAACCGAAAAGCAGTCACCGGTCAGAAGCATGACTGAACCTGCTGAGGACAACGACAAAAGGTTCACAGATTCCACTAAACCCATCACGCCAGCACTTCGCGAATGACCGCCCCCGCCGGGTCGGTCATCGGGATGGGCCGGCCCTCGACGTAGTGGTTGCGGCGCGGGTCCAGGCCCAGGGCGCGGAAATAGGTGTGGAACAGGTGGCCGCCGTTGACCTGGCCATCGCTGACGGCGGTGCCGTTGGCGTTGGTGCGGCCATGGACGACTCCACCCTTGATGCCGCAGCCGGCCAGGGCCACCGACCAGGCCCGCGACCAGTGGTCGCGGCCCAGGTTGCGGTTGATGTTCGGCGTGCGGCCGAATTCCGCCATCACCACCACCAGCGTGCTGTCCAGCAAGCCGCGCTGGGCCAGGTCGTCGAGCAAGGTCGCGTAGGAACGGTCGAACTCGCCGAGCTGCTCGATGTGGAAATCGAAATTCTCGTGATGCGTGTCGTAATTGGAATGAGTGACCTTGATGAAGGCGACGCCCGCTTCCAAGAGCCGGCGGGCGAGCAGGCAATGCCGGCCGAAGTCGTGGTTGCCGTAACGGTCGCGCAGCGGGGCCGGCTCGCGGTTGACGTCGAAAAGCTGCTGCCGCTACATGATCTGCTGGGCCTGGGTGAAGGTGTTGGTGTAAGCCTCGGTGTCGGCGGTGCGCCGGCCCTGGGCGAAGCGGTTGTTGAGGCGATCGCGCAGCTGGTTACGCTGCATGTCGGCGGTCTCGGTCAGAGTCGGCGGCCGCAGCAGGTTCGGCGGCGGATTGCCGTCGGCCAGCGTCACGGACGCGTAGCGAGCGCCGAGGAAGGCGGAATCCTGGCGGTTGAAGCCGCTCTGTCCGCGCGGCGTGACGTGCAGGTAACCCGGCAGCGGGCTGTTGTCGTTGGCCAGCAGCTTGGCGGCCACGGCGCCCAGGTGCGGATAGCGCTCGGCGGGGTTCTGCCGCCGCCCGGTCTGCATGATGTAGGCGCCTTTGCCGTGATCGTCCTCGGCGGTGTTGATGCCGCGCACCAGGGCGATGCGGTGCATCTGCTGGGCGGTGTACGGCAACAACTCGCAGATGTGGATGCCCGGAACACTGGTAGTGATTGCCTGAAACGGCCCGCCGGTGTTGGTGGCCGGCTTGGGGTCCCAGGTCTCGAGCTGGCTGGACCCGCCGGCCAGGAAGATGACCAGCACGCGCTTCTGCTGGCGCTCAAGTTGCCCGGACGCCCGGATAATGTCGGCGAAGCCGAGCGCTCCCAGCGTGCCCGCGGCGGTTCCGAGGAACTGCCGGCGCGACAGGGCGTGCTCGGGCGAGTTGCAGGCGTA
>CAZFGM010000213.1:3828-5595 GCA_964518515.1 uncultured Alcaligenaceae bacterium
AGTTTCTCCGAGGGTTCTAATTCGAAGATTCTAGGATATTGGGTTTTCATTCTCGTCACTATCATCTTACTTCGCAAGCGTAAAAACCTTTAATATTCCTGTTCTATGAAAGAAAGGCCCGTTGGTGCCAGTCGTCCGGCAACACCGTCAGGCCACCTGAGGCGGGATCAGCGACGGCCTGTTTTTTGCCGACACTGAACAGCACGTATTGGCCGCATCCTGGACAGCGTGCCGCCAGCCCCGGTCCGTACCACCAGGCCGTAATAGCCTGATTGTAAAAGGCCGGCTGGTTCATCCGTTCAATATGGAAATCCACGCCGGTTATCCGGTATTCGCATCCCGACCATGGGCAAACAATGTAGGGATCTTCGTAAATACCGTGCGGCATGGCTTTTCGCTCATGGGCCATTCGCCGGTAATCCGCGATCCGGCGTTCGATTTCCTCAGGAGGAACGGTCGGGGCAGCGGGGTGGCTTGTGGGGTTCATGCTTTCCTCCTCAGGGTCTCGGCGGGAGATCATCTTTTGGCCATAGAACTATAGCCGGATTCCCCCACACGTCTCCATGTACGTCCCCTCCAGATCCAGCGGCAAGGTCGGTCCTCCGCGCAGCGGCAGAGGTACGGTCGGCAATGATTGACCAACTGACAGGGTATAAGGCAAAATCTCAATTTTTTCTTCCTCTTTCCGGCGTACAGGTTTATAGGCAACCGCGTACAAAGGCGAATCGCAGGGAAAAGCAAAGGTTGCTGTTTGCTGCAAAAGATCAATCAGCTCGTCATGCAGGTTGGCCTGGCGGTCGGTGACCACGTCCACGATTACCAGACCGATCCCCTGCTGAAGGTAAGCAGCGCATTTGGCGGCAAAGGCCCGGCGCGTTTCCGGCCGATCTTTGTTGGCGGGACTGGCCAGTTCGACGGCTGCGACCAGGTTTGCGCCGCCACTCGAGCGAAATACCCGCACTTCGATCTCGTCCGGGAATACCGCCGGCATCGATAACGTCGCAACAGGGGGCGCCCACGTCTGTACTGCCACCCCGCCTTTTCCTTCTTCTGGATAAGCTTCGTGTTCCGTTTCGGCAAAAGAAGCGATATCAATCTCGACCTCAGTGCCGATGTGAACTCTTGATTCGGCGAAATACCCGGGCGGCAAAATGCCCCGATTCAGGGCACGCATGATTTCATACGCCCAGCCCCCATGGAACGATTCCCAGTGGCGCCTCTCGGCCAACGGCTTGTGAAAATGGTCCAGAAGCGGCATGATCACTTGTCCTTCTTTTTCAAAACAAGGTTGATCGTTTTCTCAGTCCCGCGAAATTCTGTCGGCCGCTTGGTGGCAGCCCAATCAATTGCCCTATTTTTCTCCCTTCCAAGAAGCGAGTCGGGCGCGTTGTAGGCGTAGAACGGATTCACGATGGTTCCGGTAGTATTTTATTATTATATGCCGCAGGTAATGCCACCGAAACTATACTTCGCGCGGTCAGGATTGAGACGTGGGGCAGACATTCCTGTCTGCCTGGCAGGCAAGAATGCCTGCCCCACATGAATCAATCTTTGCCCGCGCTCAGTATAACCAATTCTCGTAATTTAGCCCGTACTGGGGCCGGTTCAAGCTGGGGGCCAACACCGCCGCCAGTTGGCCAACAAGGCCGCTCAGGCTCGATGCAAAACCTGCCTACGTATGCCTTTCCAGATCAGATCCCTTGTTGGCCAAGTCGGTTTGAGTAGGACAACAAGGGAAAAAGTAGCGGTTTTGAACCGTGCCTTCTA
>CAZFGM010000213.1:5605-10366 GCA_964518515.1 uncultured Alcaligenaceae bacterium
CTTCCCACAGAGGCAACTCGAGCAGGCGGTCCGCCTCGACCCATTCCAGGGTGCCCTCGGAGTTTTCGCCGCGTGGCGTGCCGTGCCAGCGGTCGATGCGGAAGATGAAGCCGAACCAATCTTCGCCGTGCTGGCCGAAGCCGGGCCAGCTAATGGTGCCGCGCAAAACGAGGGCATCGCACTCCAGGGCCGCCTCTTCACGCACCTCGCGGCGCATGCCCGCCACCACGTCTTCCCCCGCTTCCAGCTTGCCGCCAAGGCCGTTGTACTTGGCGAAATGCGGATCGTCCGGCCGACGATTGCGGTGCACCAGAAGCACCCGCCGGCCATCCGGCGAACAGACATAACCCAAGGTAGCCAAAATGGGAGTGTAGGCCATAAGATCCCTGGGAAATTCGAAACTCGAATATCGAAATCCGAAACAATTCCAAAAATCCGAATTTCAAAACAAAGAAGGATTATCGCGAAATTAGCTTTCGAATTTGGAGTTTCGAATTTGTTTCGGTTTTCGATATTCGAATTTCGAATAACAAAAAAGGATCATCGCGATTTTTGGTTTCGGATTTCGATATTCGAATTTCGAATTTGTTTCGGATTTCGAAATTCGAAATTCGAATTTTGCTTGTTACCGATACTCATCCCGGATGGGATAAAAGATATCCAGGGCCTTGACCTTCTGGTCGAGGGCGATGACCTTGTGGCGGACGTTGCCGGGGATGCGGTACAGGTCGCCGGGCTGGAGGGTTTTTTGCTCGCCGCCGACGATGAAAAGGGCACGGCCTTCGATCACCATGCCGACCTGTTCGTGAGGATGGCTGTGCTCCTCGACCACAGCGCCGGGCTCGAGCGTGGCCAGCGACAGCATCATCTGGTCGGCGGCGCAGGCCTGGATGTGGACGCCCGGAAAAATGGCGCGGCGCGAACATTCCTCGGGGGTGGGGAAATACAAACTCATAACGATAGCTCCGACAGCGGTGATCGCGGGTTCGTAGTGCGGGCTTTAGCCCGCTCCCCTCAACGGGCGGAAGCAGGCACTGCAAACTCCTACGAGGGGTTCCAGGGTTTACGGAGTTCGTGCAGAATGCGGGGATAAAAGGGGGAGGGATTGTTGATGTAGTTGTGGTTGACGGCGTCGGCAATCTTTTCGCGCAGGTCGGGGTTTTCCAGCAAGACCTTCAGCGCGGGGTTCTGGTCCATCACTTTTTTCACGGTGAATTCTCCGCGGAATTTGAAGTCCGGGGGGGGAAGTTTCTTGAAGTCCTGAAAAGCTTTTTTCCCTCCCCCTAGGGTCGTCATCATGAAATACAGGCATGACCTCTTGGCCTCTTCCCGATAGGCGGCCGCCAAGGCGTCGGCAATCATGGGCGGCAGCTCGGGGTTTCCTTGCATCACTTTCAGCGATTTTTGCTGTTCCAGCGCCTTTTTCAGGTAGGCTTCTTCCAGAATCCATACTTTCGGCCTGTCCTTGGGTGGCGCGCCTTCCGGTTTTTTCCCAAGTAAAACCGTCATGAAGAGGAGGTTGGAAGCGCGGAAATTATCCTGATAAGCCAGAACCATGGCCTGGCCCAGATACCCCAGGGCACGGCTATCCGGCTGGGGTCCATTTTTTTGCAGATCTTTGAAAAAAGCGTCGGCCTTAGTCAGGGGGCGCTCTTTCAAATAATGACTGCCCAAGTCGATGGCCGATTTCAAGTCGCGCGTGTCGTCGAACTTTTTCTTGAGTTCGGTTTCCCGGAGTTTTGCAGGGGAAACGACGTTCTCTGGATCGAGATTGCCGCCCTTGGCATCGGGGGCTTGGGGCCGGCTGCGCAGCCAGCCCACGAACAGGCCGCCGCCCAGGGCCAGGAGAATGCTGGCAGCGGCCAGCCAGGCCAAACGCCGCGACCGGCCGGGTTTGGGAAACGCCTGAGTCGAAACGGCGTCGCCGGGTTGCGGCGGCAGCGGGCCCAGCGTGATGGCCGGCCTATGCAGGCCGCTGGTGACGCCGCCCACCGGACCGGTCACGCCGACCAGGTGATCGCGCAGCCGGCCCACTTCGCGAACGATTTCCCGCCCCGTCTGCGGCCGCTCGGCGGGGTTCTTGGCCATCATCTTGTGAACCAGAGCGCACAATTCCGGGTGCAAATCCGGCCGCACCTCGGTCAAGGGCGCCGGTTCTTTCTGTACGTGCTGCAAGGCCACTTCAAACGGCGTCTGGCCGCGAAACGGCGGCTGACCCGACAGCATGTGATAGCACGTGGCCCCAAACGAATAAATATCGGTGCGGAAATCGATGGACTTGCCCTCGACCTGCTCGGGGCTCATGTACAAGGGCGTGCCCATGGTCATGCCGCTCTGCGTGAGATTCAAGGGCTGGACGGATTCGCGGACCAGGCCGAAGTCGGCGACCTTGACTTCGGACTTGCGCGTGATCAGGATATTTTCCGGCTTGATGTCGCGATGAATGATGCCCAGCTCGCTGGCCCGTTGCAGGGCCGACGCCACCTGGCGCATGATGTTCAGGGCGATCAGGACTTCCGGCGGCCCTTTTTTTTCCAGGTATTCGCGGAGGTTTTTCCCCTCGACATATTCCAGGGCCATGAAGTGCAAGCCGTCGGCTTCGCCGATGTCATAGACCTGAACGATGTTGGCGTGGGTGGCGCGGGCGATGGCCTCGGCTTCGGCCTTGAAACGCTGCAAGGCGGTGGGATTGGCGGCCAAGTCGGCCTTGAGCAATTTCAGGGCGACCTTTCGTTTGAGAGAAACCTGTTCGGCGAGATAGACCTGGCCCATGCCGCCCTGGCCGAGCCGGCGGAGGATATGGTACGCGCCCAGCGTTTTGCCGGTCAGATCGACCGGCGGCGGACCTGGGGTTCCGGCCCCCGGAGTCACGGTGCTCGCGCTCTCCTGGGGCTGGGTAAGGTTTTCCATGCGCAGTGCTCCACGCCACCGGTTCCGGGCAATATTAGATCTGGCCCTGGCGCGCCGGCCCGCCAGGTATTAAACGCCGGGCATGGGGTCTCGGCCCGCTTTTCATTCCTTTTTCATCTTAGATTCTGGCCGAGCAATAAGCAACTTGAGGCTATGGAGTGTGGTGCTCCCGATGGGCGAGCGGCCGGTGTTAACACCGGCCGCTCGCCCATCGGGAACGCCGCACTCCAAATTATCCCCCCTTTTTCTTGCCGGCGATTTCCTTGATGGCGGCGTTGACGATCTGGCCCAGTTTCTTGTCTTTCACCTTGGTCTTGGCAAATTCGCGGAGGGCCGGCAAGGCGGACCGGGCCTCCGGGCCGTAGCGGCCCAGGGCGGTGACCGCCGCCAGGCCGACGTCCAGGTTCTTGTCCTTCAAAGCTTCCATCAACGGCGGCAAGGTTTTTTCCGGGTCCGGAGCGATCATGCCGAGAGCCTGGGCGGCGGCGCGGCGGACGCCGGCATCCGCATCCTTGCCCAGGGCGCCGATCAACGGCTCGATGCACTCCTTGACGGCCAGGGCCTGGATCTGGCCGAGCCGGCCAATCTGGGCGGCGGCAAAGGCGCGGTCGCCGGCGCCGGTCGATTTTTTCAGGGTGTTCAGCAGCTTGGGCACGTCTTCCCTTTTCGGAATGGGGACATTGTCCTCCTTCTTCTTTTTCTTTTGCGCCTCCGCATCGTGGAGGGAGAACAGGGCCAATAAGGTAAAAGACACCGTGCCGGCCAGGATGAAAGATTTCATGCGGCAGCGACCTCCTCGGGTTATTTCGCCAAGCCAAGGCTCGGAGAATGAGACCTCGCGCAGTGGGAAAAGTTCCTGAATTCAGTTTAATTCACAGTGCGGTGGGTTCGCAAGCGCGGAAATCGAACGCGAGGCCGGATGCATGGACACGGGGTGTCGCCGCTGGCGCTGGACGATCGGCAAAGGTCTTTTGGCCGGGGCGATCCTGTTCTTTGTCGGCCGGCAGTTTTACCTTGATTTACAGGAAGTACCCTGGGAAACTCTGGAAGTGCGCCCCGGCGGCCTGCTTCTGTCGGCGGCCCTGTATGTGTTGGCCCTGGGTTTTTCGGCGGGATTCTGGTTGCACCTGCTCCGCCGCTGCGGTGAAAATCCCCGCGGACTCGCCACCGTGCGGGCCTACTACCTCGGCCATCTGGGTAAATACGTTCCGGGCAAGGCCTGGGCGTTGCTCCTGCGCGGCACCCTTATTCGCGGGCCGGAAGTTCACCTGGGCGTGGCCGTGGTGACGGCTCTCTACGAGGTGTTGACCACCATGGCCGCGGGGGCCTTGCTGGCCGCCCTGGTCTTCATCATCCAGCCGCCGGCAGTGACGGGCCTGAACTGGCACCCGGTGTTGACGGGTCTGCTTTTGCTGGTGGTGCTGGCGGTCCCGTTGTGGCCGGGGGTGTTCAATCGTCTGGTGGGGCGTCTGGCGGCGCGCTTTCAAAAACTGGAAACCTTTCGTCAGCCGCGCTTTTCCGCCCGCCTCCTCGCCGAAGGATTGGCCCTCACCGGGGTGGGCTGGCTTTTGCTGGGCGCCAGCCTGTGGGCCATGCTGACGGCCGTTCTACCCGAGCCGCCTGAGCTGACGCCGGACCGCTGGGCTCATTACGTCGCCACGATCGGCCTGGCCTACGTCGCCGGTTTTTTGGCCATCGTCATGCCGGGCGGCGTCGGCGTGCGCGAATATTTTCTTCTCCGCTTGTTGGAGGCCGAAGGCCCTACTTCTTCTCTAATTGCCCTGGCGGTGTTATTGTTACGTTTGGTGTGGACGACCGCGGACCTGGTGGTGGCGTCTACGTTATGGTGCC
>CAZFGM010000214.1:0-10339 GCA_964518515.1 uncultured Alcaligenaceae bacterium
TTTGGTGTGCTCGGAGAGGTGGGAGAATTGCACATCGATCCGCGCACCGGGAAAGTGACCGGCAGCACCCCGCGTGCCCAGGTCATCGCCGCCGGCGGGAATTTATTCAAGGAAACAACTCATGCTCCAACCTCTCCGCCAGGAAAGCGGTGATACTTGCGCAATAGCCTGTTTGCGAATGATTCTGGCCCAGCACGGAATGGACGTTGCCGAAAAGCTATTGGAACCGCAAGCAGGAAAACAACCCGGCGGGGTGGATATTGAAGACTTGCGAATCCTTGCCGAGCGTTTGGGTTTTCACGCCGAGATTGTGCAATTGGACTTGAACGACATCGCTCCTTTACTTACCCAACAAACGTATCCCATTGTCTATTTGAATCGAGCTCATTTCCTACGAGGAAGATTCCGGCGCCAACGATTTTTACAAGCCCCCATTGTCCATGCCGTTATTCCGATCATCATTGGACGCCGTTTTATAACGTTTAATGATCCCCTTTCCGGGACAAGAAGACGTATTCTCAGGAAAAAGTTTGCCGCAGCCCAGGCGGATTTGAGTCATTGGTGCCTTGTTTGTTTTCCAAAATAAGAAATGAAATTTATCCCAGTCCATCGCCGTGCCACTTACCCGGTTAATTCATGACCTCTCGCGCCCCGGCGCCTATCCACATCCCGTCGCCGGCCCCATCGCGGTCCATCAAACCCACATCTCGGTCGTCTTTCTGGCGGGTCCCAATGCCTACAAGATCAAGATCAAGAAGCCGGTCAACCTTGGCTTTCTCGATTTTTCCACGCTGGCCCAGCGCCGGCATTTCTGTGAGGAAGAAGTCCGCCTCAATCGCCGGCTGGCGCCGGCCGTGTATCTTGGCGTCGTCCCGGTGATGATGCACGAGGGGAACCTGCACGTGGAAGGCCCCGGTGAAGTCGTCGAATGGGCGGTCAAGATGCAGCGGCTGCCCGAGGAGGCCACCTTGCAAAAACGCCTGCTGCGCGGCGAGATTGACGGCCGGATGCTCGAGGCCCTGGCCAGAAAGATTGCGGCGTTCCATCAACAAGCCGAGACCAGCGAGCGCATCGCCGCCTTCGGCCATTATGACACCGTGGCCCGCAATGCCCTGGAAAACTTCAGCCAGGCGGAAGGCCACGTCGGCCTCACCGTGAGCCGGCCCGTTTTCGACCGCCTGCGCGACTTGACCCAAACCGCCCTGGACCAGCTGCGGACCTTGATGGAGGCCCGCGCTCGCCCCGGTATCATTCGCGACACCCACGGCGACCTGCACCTGGACCACGTCTATCTCTTTCCCGACAAACCGCCGCCCGACGATCTGGTCATCATCGATTGCATCGAATTCAACGAGCGCTTTCGCTTTGCGGACCCGGTGGCGGATATGGCGTTCGTGGTGATGGACCTGGCGTTTCACGGACGCCGCGACCTGGGGCGGATTTTCGCCGATGCATATTTCCAGGCTGCAAGTGACGGCCCGGCCCGCGCCTTGCTCCCCTTCTACACCGCCTACCGCGCTGTGGTGCGGGCCAAGGTCGAGGGCTTCAAGCTGGCCGAGCCGGAAGTGCCGGCATCCGAGCGCCGCGCCGACCGGGCGCGGGCCCAAGCCCACTGGCTTTTGGCCCTGGGCGAGCTTGAACAACCCGCCCGCAAACCCTGTCTGATCCTGGTCGGCGGCCTGCCCGGCTCGGGCAAATCCACCCTGGCCCGCGCCCTCGCCCAGCAGGCTAACTTCGAAGTGGTTCGCTCGGACGTGATCCGCAAGGAACTGGCCGGTTTTCCTACCCTCCAACCCGCCACCATCGGTTTCGAACAGGGAATCTATGCCCCCCCATGGACGGATCGCACCTACGCGGAATGCCAGCGCCGCGCCGAGGCGCTGCTCGAGGAAGGCCGGCGCGTCCTGGTGGACGCCAGTTTTCGCCAGGAGAACAAACGGGCGTTGTTTTTCACAGCGGGCCCGCGCTGGGGCGTACCGGTGCTGTTCCTGGTCTGCCGGGCCGGGCTGGAAACGATTCGCCAACGCCTGACCGCTCGCCGTCACGACGCTTCCGACGCCGACTGGGCCATTTACCAGCAGGCGGCCCAGCGCTGGGAGGAACCGGCGTGTTCACCGTATTTCTTCCTTGACAGCGAAGGTTCGCCGGACGAGATGCTGGGAAAGGGTTTGGATATTCTTCGCGAGAATGGATTAATGTCATGAAAGGACGGTGCGAGCGCTAAATGCGAAGCGGGGTTTTGTCAGAAGTTTTTTTCGGTAAAATTTACCCATGCTATTACGCGGCCGCCATTATGCCACGGGCCAACCCCTCGAGATTCGCTGTGAAAACGGCGTCATGCAGTCGGTGTCCGCGCCGAGTTCCGCCGGCGTCGATCTCGAAGCCGGTTGGATCGCGCCCGCTCTGTTCGATCTGCAAATTAACGGTTGCGACGGAAAAAGCTTCAACTCGCCGAATTTGACGGTGGCCGATGTGCGCCACGTGGTCGGAGTTTGTCATCGGCACGGCATCGGCGGCTTATGTCCCACGCTGGTGACCAACAGCTTCGCGGCCCTGGCTCACGGTTTCACGACCTTGCGCCAGGCTTGCGAAGAAGATGCCGGTCTGGCGCGGGCGCTGCCGGGGTTTCACCTGGAGGGTCCGTATATTTCGGCGGAAGACGGGCCGCGCGGGGCCCATCCGCGGCCCCACGTGCGGCCGCCGGACTGGGACGAGTTTCGCCGGCTGCAAGACGCGGCGGGGGGGCGGATTCGCCTGGTCACGCTGGCGCCCGAACTTCCCGGCGCCTTGCCGGTCATCGAGAAATTGGTGCAAGCCGGCGTCGTGGTGGCACTGGGACACACGGGGGCCAGCCCGGCCGACATCCGTTCCGCCGTGGCCGCCGGGGCTCGCTTGAGCACGCACCTGGGCAACGGCTGCCACGCTTTGTTGCCGCGCCACGACAATTACCTGTGGGAGCAGCTCGCCGACGACCGCCTGTGGGCCAGCCTCATCTGCGACGGCCATCACTTGCCCCCGGCAGTGGTGCGCTGCATGGTTCGGGTCAAAACCCCTGCCCGCCTGATCCTGACGTGCGACGCCAGCACGTTGGCCGGCCTGCCTCCGGGCCGGTATCGTGAATGGGACCAGGATTTCGATGTCTTGCCGGGCGGCAAGGTGATCGTGCTGGGCACGACTTTCCTGGCCGGCTCGGGCGTGTTCACCGACGCCTGCATCGGTCAGGTGGTTCGCATGGCGGGCGTCTCTCTGGCCGAGGCGATCGACATGGCGTCGGCCCGCCCGCGCGCGCTGCTCGGCTTGCCGTCGGTTGGACTGGAACCGGGAGCACCCGCGGATTTGGTCTTGTTTGATTGGGAAGAAGGAAACCTGATGGTGCGCGGCACGATCGTGGCGGGACGAAAAGTGGATTCCTGAGCAAACCCCTGGCCGACCGCGGTGCCGAGCGGTCGCCTTCGGCTCCCCGCTAAACGGTGACACATAAAACGGCGCGAAGTATATTTTATTAAGGATTTCCCCATCCTACTTATCAAGCACGGTGTAGCCATGAAACACGCTGGATTCTTGAGTGCGGGCATCTGCATCGCCCTGGCGGCCGGTCCTCTTGCCGGTGAAGAGATTATCGGCAAGGTGATGGAGGTCAAGGGAGACATCCTTGTGATCCATGCCGAGGCCAAGCAGGTTCCCCGCATAGGCGACAAGGTCGAAATCCTGATCCTCCTTCCCGACAAGGGCGGCGAGGCCCTGGTGGGCATGGGAACAATCTCCGCAGTGGAAAAAGGTCTTCTCCTGGCCAAAGTCGAGCGGGCGACGGCCAAGATCCGGCCCGGCTATCTGGTCCGCATTTTCCTGTCGGCCCCGGAAGCGAAAAACGCCAAGGAAGGCGGCAAACCCTGGGTCGGCGTCGGTGTCAGCCGGCCCAGTCCGAAACAGGCCCAGCAGGCCAAGCTCGATCGCGTCACCGGCACCGTGGTGGTTGGCGTATTGCCCAAAAGTCCCGCCGATCTCGCCGGCCTGAAAAAAGGCGATCTCATCGAGCGCGTGGGCGACGACCGGGTCAAGGATACCGCGCACTTTGTCCAGCTCATTGGCCGGGGCAAAGTCGGCCGCACCTTCGCCCTTTCCGTCATCCGGGAAGGAAAGCGCCAGGAAATCCAGGTGACGGCCGCGGCTTTTCCGAAGGATTTCCCAGAGCGCATGAAAGACCTGGCGGAAAAGGGGGACCCGTGGGCTCAGGATCAAATGGCGCGGTTCCATTTCCGGGGCGATGGGGTGGCGAAGGATATTGCTCTGGGGATCGCGTGGCTGCGCAAGGCGGCCCTGCAAGGATACGCGCCGGCCCAGGATACCCTGGGCCAGGCGTATGAACGAGGCGAGGGGGTCAAGGCCGACCCTGTCGAGGCCCGACGCTGGTTTCAAAAAGCCGCCGACCAGGAATACGGCGAAGGCCTGGTCAACCTGGGCGTGATGTATTTTCACGGCAAGGGCGTGGACAAGGACCGGACCGAGGCGGCGGCGCTGTTCCGCCGCGCCGCCCAGCAGGGACATCCGCCCGGCCAGCGGCTGCTCGGGCTCCTGTATGAGAACGGCTGGGGCCTGGAAAAGGACTACGGCGAGGCCCTCAAGTGGTATCGCCGGGCCGCGGCCCAGAACGATGTCCAGGCCCAGTTCTACCTGGGCGACATGATCGTCAACGGCAAGGGGACCGAGCGCGACGATGTCGAGGCGCTCAAGTGGTTCCGCGCCGCGGCGGACAAGGGTCATGCCACGGCCCAGCATCATCTGGCGTGGATGTACGAGCACGGCCGCGGGGTGCAGAAAAGTTTCGCGGAAGCAGTCGCCTGGTATCGCAAAGCCGCGGACAACGGGCAGGTAGACGCCATGAACACTCTGGGAAACCTGGCTTACGAAGGAAAAGGTTTGGAAAAGAGTTTCCCCGAGGCCGCCAAATGGTATCGCCAAGCGGCTGACAAGAGCCTGGCCCAGGCGCAGTACAACCTGGCGTTTTTGTATCGCGACGGCCAGGGGGTGGAACAAGATCTGGCCTTGGCGGTTGACTGGTTGGGCAAGGCGGCTGCGCAGAATCATGCCAAGGCCCAGTATCATCTCGGTTGGCACTACGAGAATGGCCAGGGCGTCCAGCGCGATGTTTCCGAAGCGATCAAGTGGTATCGCCGCGCCGCGGACCAGGGAAACAAGGACGCACAGCAGGCGCTGAAGAAGTTGGGGAAATGATGGGCGAAGTCCTTCCAAGTACCCGGCCAATAGCGGTATTTCTGGCTTTCCATTCTCGCTGAGAAGCAGGCGATTCAACGACTTCTGGAGGCGCCTACTTTGGATATGAATGAGATCGGCTGATTTCAATCCGACCCGCTCAACGCCGCGATCGCTTCCTGCCGGGTGCTGTACAAGGCCCACAAGCTTTCGAAACCCAGCACCTTGAACAGCTCGCGCGAGGCCGGCGACGCCCCGGCCAGGACGAATTCCGTGCCCAGTTTCTTGGACTGCATGTAACAGCGCAACAGGAAATTGACAAACACCGAGCCGAAGTACTTGAGCTGGCTCAGGTCGATGACGATGCCCGCGGGCGGATCTTCCTTGAGCGAGGCGATCACCATCTTGGCCGCCTGGTCCATCAAGGCGTCGTGCATTTCCTCCACTTTCGGCGACGGAAAGACGACGGCGATCTCGCCGTGACGTTCCACGCGAAACTGATCCACGGGGGCTTCGGTCGGCATGGTTGTTGTCCTGTGGGAAGGAACGGTGGTAGGTCAGCCTTTCCAGGCTGACGCAACGTACTGGGCAGTTCGGGTCAGGCTGGAAAGCCTGACCTACTTAAAGAGCTTATAGGGTACCATGCGGTGGACAATTTGCAATTTGCAATTTGCAATTCTTCTTTCCTTCGCTGGTGGGGCAAATCTAATGGTAAGGTGTGAGGGTAGGTGGCCTATGCCTAGGATCGTCATCGTCGGGGCGGGCATATCCGGTTTGGCCTTGGCCTACCGTTTGCAACAGCAAGCTCCGGGACTGGACATCACCGTGCTGGAACAGGCCGACCGTCCCGGCGGCAAGATCTGGACCCACCGCCAGGAAGGCTTTCAGGTCGAGGCCGGCCCCAACGGATTTCTTGATACCAAGCCGGCCACCCTGGCCTTGTGCCGCGATCTGGGACTGAGCGACCAACTCGTACCGGCCAGCGCGGTGGCGGGCCAAAACCGCTACCTCTTCCTCGACGGCCGCCTGCGACCGTTACCCGGCGATGTGCGCTCTTTCCTCACCACGGACCTGTTGAGCTGGCGCGGCAAGCTGAATTTGGTTCTGGAACGGTTTCGCCGGCGTCCGCGCCCCAAGGACGACGAATCCATCGACGCCTTCGCCCGCCGCCGCGCCGGGCCCGAGGTGGCCGACGTCTTCGCCGACGCCCTGGTGACGGGAATCCACGCCGGCGATCCGCGCTTGCTCAGTGTGCGGGCGGCTTTTCCACGCCTCGCCGAAATGGAGGCCCGCCACGGCAGCGTGCTCAAGGGTTTGGGGCAAGTGTCCCGCCAGCGCCGCGCCGAGGCCCAGGCCCGCGGCACCCCCCCTATCCCCCCCTTGCCAAGGGGGGAACAGGGGGGGACCGGCACGATGTGGTCCTTACGCCCTGGTTTGCGACTCTTGATGGAAACCTTGCAGCGCCAATTGCAGTCGCCTCCTCTCTTGGGAGTCGCCGTGCGGCGTTTGACCCAGCAAGGCGCTCCGCGCCGGCCGACCTGGCGGATCGGCGCGGACGGCCATGATTCTTGGGACGCGGACGCCGTCGTCCTGACCTGCCCCGCGTATCAGCAAGCCTGCCTCCTGGCCGACGCGGATCGTGACTTGGCCGAATACGTCGGCGGCATCGCTTACAACCGGATCGCGGTCGTGGCCCTGGGATATCGCCGGGCCGACGTGCCGGGCCCGGTGGCTGGCTTCGGCTTCATCGCCCCGCAGCGGACGCGCCGCGACCTGCTCGGCGTGCAATGGTGCTCGTCGATCTTCCCGGACCGCGCGCCCGCGCAGGCGGTGCTGCTGCGCGCCTTGGCGGGCGGCTGGCACCGGCCGGACGTGGCCGGCTGGGACGATGCCCGCCTCCTGGACGCCACGCGGGCCGAATTGCGCCTGGCCATGGGCATCACCGCGCCGCCGATCTTTCGGCACATCGTCCGCTGGGACCGGGCCATTCCGCAGTATCATCTGGGCCATCTGAAACGCGTGGCATGGATTCAACAGCGCGTAACGCAGCATCCGGGTTTGTACCTGGGCGGCAACGCCTACCTCGGCGTTGCCCTGAATGATTGCACCGAGCAGGGTGAAGTGTTGGCCAAGCTGGTTGGCGAATATCTGAAGGGATGACAAGACATCAGCAAATGAAAAAAATGATTGACCGCAAATTCGGCACGGTTCGAAGGTAACAATACCCTCGTACCGATCAATTTCGCAATGGCGTTTGATCGGTACGGCTACACGTCGTAATCCCTTCTCGCACATTGGCTTACACTAACAGCTCGCTCCGTACCGATCACTTTCCCGCCACAGGGGGTTAAACCACGCGTGTCACCCGTAAAGCCATTATTTTGAACCATGCCGCAAATTCGTTTCATACGTCGTGATATGCATTTTCACCGCTCGCTTCTCTCAAACGGCCAAACAGTCCACTGCCTTACCGCCGTTTTCGGCTGTTTTGAGAAAAATTGACTACTTTTGGAAAAAAACCTAACGTTTTAACATGGCCGTAACCAGGGAATGTGCCGAAATGGAACCGGATTTTCGCCCCGTGGAAGTTGTCTTGAAGGAACAGCGTTCCTCGGTGCGAAAACCCACCTTGGGAATGTCCCTGGTGCGCCCGAATAAAAAAGCGCCGGCCCAAGCCGGCAAAATTCGCGATATCTCCGAAACCGGTATCGGTTTATTGCTCACCGCGCAAATCCCCGTCGGAACCCTGCTCACCATTTCCCCCATCGGCTGGAAACCGGCCTGCGTCATTGTCGCCGAGGTTATTCACATTCAGGAATTCGGCAAAAATTGGTTACATGGTTGCAAATTCACCCGGCCGCTCACCCGGAAAGAATTTGACCAGTGGCAATCCTATCACTGCAAGCCGTATTTTCCCAACTGAAACCTTATTCGCGGCTTGAAGGCTAAGGGTGCCGCTGTGGGATTTTGGAGTGCGGCCACTTGGCGGCGCTTTGGATTCTTCGATTTACCATCCACAGCGGTGACAAGTCACCGCACTCCCAGGATCCCAGCGAAAAAAAAGGCCGGACAGGCATTGTCCGGCCGAGAAAAACCCACGCCGGCGGCGTGGGATAGGGGGCGGCAGGTTAGTGGTTCAGCTTGAACTCGGCGCAGTTGAGCAAGGCCCAGAAGACGTCGGAAAACGCTTTGCCCCGGTTACTGGTGGCGCCGCCGCGATCGACGTACTGGGCCATGCGCTGCTTTTCGTCCGGGCGCGGCAAGCGCGACAGGGCCATCAGATACAACGACTCGATGCAGCGAACCGTCGAGGTGCCCTGATTGGCCAGGGTTTGCAGGTTATGGTTGTTCTCCACTTTGGTCCGCTCGAGCAGGTATTTGCCATTCATCAAAAACAAAGCCTGCAAAATGGAGGTCTGCGACTCGGTCCGTTTGTCGATGCTGGCGAATTTTTGCAGGAACTGGATCCGCGGCGGCATCTGCTGATTGTTGAAAGGATTGAATTGAACCAGATGGGGCGGATCGCGTTCATCCTTGCTGCGGGTGGCCTCGAAAATGCTGTCGAAGAGCTGCTCGGGGCTCAGGCCGCGAACCGGCATGCGGGCATAGTAGTAGGTGTCGTGCTTGTGAGCCTTGGCATGGCCGACGCTGCTGCGCTGGTAGGCCTGGCTGTGCACGATGGCCCGGATGAGAAACTTGAGGTCGTATTTCTGGGCCACGAATTCTTTGGCCAGCGCATCCAGCACCTCGGGATAGGTGATCGGGTATTCCTCGCTGGTTTCGTTGATCGGCTCGAGCAGGCTGTGGCCGAAGAAATACGACCAGACCAGATCGACGGCGGCGCGGGCGAAAAAGGGATTGTCGCCGGCCACGACCCAGTCGGCCAACACGTTGCGGCTATCAACGCTGTCGCGCCACACCGGCTCGGCGCCGCTTAAGAACTTGGCCTTGACCACCTTGTTGGTGTTGGGAATGGTAATTTCGCGGCCCTGGTTGAAGGCCACGCCGGGCCGGCGGCCTTGCGGATTGATGGCGCCGAAGAAGGCGGCATATTCCCAGAATTGCTCGCGCGTCCACTTGGCGAACGGATGGGCATGGCACTGGGCGCATTCCAGCTTCACGCCCAGAAAGATGCGCGACGTGGCACCGGCCAGGTTTTCCGCCTTGTTTTCATTGGCGAAATAAAAGGCCGACGGCGAGCCGCCGGTAATGTTCCCGTTTTGCTGGAAATTGAAACCCTGGTTATTGAACGGATTGGCCGTGAGAATCTCATGCGCGATCTTGTCGTAGCCGGCGTTGCCCTTCAGTTTGCCGTACAAGTAGGCTTCAAAGGAGGGCAAGAGGCCCTGGGCCTGGATGTTCTCGTTGCCCTGAATCATGTGCGACCGCAGCACCGCCCCCCAATGGCGAGCGAAATGGTCAATATCGTTTTCCTTTTTCTCCAGAATCTTATCCACCCACTCCCAGCGGATATCGAACAAATCGTCCTCGGTCAGCGCCCACGCCCAACTCTTGCGATCCCGGCTATCGTCCAGGAAATCGCGAATATCGGTCAAGGAGGGAATCCGGCCGACGAGATCGAGATTGACGCGGCGATAAAACTGGCCATCGGGCGCAGGCGGCGCGGGAAGAATGCCGGCCTCCTTCCACTTGGCCGCCAGCAGAGCATCAATCCGCTCGCTCAGTGCTTTGACGGCTTTTTTGGAATCAGCTCCCTGGGCCCAGCCCCAGGCGGGAAAAAGGACCAACCAACTCAGACACCCCAGGATCGTCAAACGGGTCTTCATGGCCGCAGCCTCCCCGAATAGGTTTCCTATCCTTATAAGACGACACAGGTAAGCAAATTGAACCTGGAAGAATATGTAACTTGGCAATTCTTTTCATTTCCGGCAGATCCGTAGCTGTCGAACGAAAAATACACAACTCAGTGATATATAATTATTTACGCCAAAAACATTGGAGTAGCGACGACTCCAGTCAAGGGGCGGTACCCCTTGGTATCCCCCGTGTTCTCGGTGTCTCTGTGTCATTTTTGGTTCCTCCGACACCGTGAAGCGGCTAACCCATTACGGAGAAACCTGAATCTTCTTCAACGCCGCCTTGGCGGCGTCGCGGATGGCTTGGCGGT
>CAZFGM010000215.1:0-10327 GCA_964518515.1 uncultured Alcaligenaceae bacterium
GCCGCAGGCTGAAGCCTGCGACTACATCCCCAGACCAGCCAGGCCTGCGGGGTCTTTCCCCTGCCGTCGCAGGCTGAAGCCTGCGGCTACAAAGTTGCGGTGTCCGCCATAACAATGTCCAAATCCACCCCTACTGCGCCTGTAAACGGATAGCCCCGCCAGTGCATTGCCAACTGGCGCCGCACCGGGTTATCGGCTACATGGGCTCCCAAATCTTCATCCGCACGGATGATGTGGTCATAGAAGTCCTTCTCCCAAGCAACATCAGGGCGGTTTCGTCCGAGCCAAAAACCGGAGAGCTGCTTGTAGTCCACCATCGCCCGCCAGGTATCGGCGCTGGGGTCGTGCCGTGCAGAATCAGGTGCTGATGCTCCGGCAAATAACAGTAAATGAAAACGACACATTGATTTTTCCTGGCGGCAGTCTCCAATTTCTCGATGAAAGTGTTTACCAGCTGGGCATTCGTGAACAGGGGATAACCGCCCTCAATACATGCCGTGATGGCGACGGTTACTTCTCCGCGATAGCATTCGCGCGGCAGACGATGGCGTTTTTCCCGAATCTGGGGCCGGCGGGGTGGAATCATGATGCCTCCGTTGTTCACAGCCGTATGTCGCAGGCTGAAGCCTGCGGCTACAAACTCACTTCTTGATCGCTTCGCTCAACGGCGTCCTGGCGGTTTCCTTGAGCGGGTCTTCCGCCCGCAGGACGTCGAAGAAGGCGTCTTCCAGGCTGCGGTGCTTGCGGTCCAGGCGGCGGACCAGCCAGTCCTTGTCGGTCATCACCTTGCTCAGGGCTTCGCGCAGGTCCTGGTTTTCGCTAGTGCGAACCTCGAAGCTGGAGAAGCCGTCGCCGGTGCCCATGGGAGTGACCTGGACCACGCCATGCACGTCGCGGAGTGCGTTGCGGACGGCGTCGGAGGGGCCTTTGACTTCCAGCAAAATCTGGGCCTGGGCTTCCAGGGAGTCCAGGTCCTGGCTGAGTCCGATGCGGCCGGCGTTGATGATGATCACGCGCTCGCAAATCGTTTCCACCTCGGACAGAATGTGGGTGGACAAGAGGATAGTATGTTCCTGGCCGAGTTCCTTGATCAGGGCGAGGGTTTCGCGAATTTGCAGGGGATCGAGGCCGGCGGTCGGCTCGTCCATGATGAGGATGGCCGGGTCGTGGACCATTGTGTCGGCCAGGCCGACGCGCTGGCGGTAGCCGCGCGACAGCGTGCCGATCAGCCGGCGGCGGACCTCGCGCAGCCGGCAGCGGTCCAGGCAAAAATCCAGTCGCCCCCGCCGGTCCTTGCGGCTGATGCCCTTGAGCTTGGCGCGATAATCCAGATACTCCTCGACGCGCATCTCGGGATAGAGCGGCACGCTTTCCGGCAGGTAGCCGATATTGCGGCGAACGTCGATCGACTGGGTCATGACGTCGAAGCCGGCCACGCGGGCGATGCCGCTGGTCGCCGGCAGGTAGGTGGTCAAGATGCGCATGGTCGTGGTCTTGCCCGCGCCGTTGGGGCCGAGAAAGCCCACGATCTCGCCCTTATCGACCTGGAAGCTGATGTTATCCACCGCCAGGACCGGGCCGAAGTACTTGGTCAGCTTATCGACGTATATCATGTTCGATCCGTAAGGAGGCCAATCGTAAGGCGACCGGCAGGTAGAATCCTACCACACGGCGAGCGTCGCGGCGTAAGCCCGACGTGTAGTTGGCTTCCACGTCGGGCTTACGCCGCGACGCTCGCCAGGTAAGTTATTTCCTGCCGCTCGCCAAACCATCCCCGCGTCTACCCTTTTAGGGATATTACGAGGCAGCGGGGCGTCAAGTTCCCGACCCCGGCACAGGGGGAAACCTTCATTGTTGAATTTGAGAGAGGGATAGGCAAGGGCAAAGGCGAATTGTTACGGAGCGTGGGCAGCAGGCCCTTCGATCAGGCGAGCCGAGCGACGTAAGTCGCCGGGTTGCGCCGCCCGCCACTTGGTCGGCCGCTCTCGGAAATCTTTTTCAAGCCCGAGGCTTTGACCTCTTCCCGCAGATTGGAACCCGCTAAGACGCCAATAGGCCCAAATCCTCCTGCGCTGATCGGTTTTCCGGGTTGCCACGAGCAAAGAAGCCTTTCGTTGACATGGATGCTTTCCGAACGTATGGTACAACGACCCTGAAAGGGGTCAATGGGCCGCCTCCGCCTTGGAAAAATCCAATTGCCAATTACCAATTGCCAATTGCCAATTGGAAAAGGCACCCCCCCCATGGGATACCGCAGCCTGCGCGAATGTGTGGCCGACCTCGAACGCACCGGCCGACTGATCCGGATCGAGGAGGAAATCGATCCGTATCTGGAGGCCGCCGAAATCCAGCGGCGCGTGTATCGGGCAGGCGGGCCGGCCCTGTTGTTCACGCGGGTCAAAGGCTGCCGGTTTCCCCTGGTCAGCAACCTGTTCGGCACGCTGGAGCGCACCCGCTTTCTGTTTCGCGACATGCTCCAGGCCGTTCGCCACCTGGTGGATCTCAAGGTCGATCCGGCCCATTTCTGGCAGAACCCGTGGCGTTACCGGGACGTGCCGCGCGCCTTGTGGTACATGCGGCCGAAATGGGTGTCGTCCGGTCCGGTACTGGCCCAGCCGGCGCGCATCGGCGAGTTGCCGCAGCAGGTATCCTGGCCGCGCGACGGCGGAGCTTTCATCACCTTGCCCCAGGTTTATACCGAGGACGCCGACCGCCCCGGCTGGCGCCATTCCAACCTCGGCATGTATCGCGTCCAGCTTTCCGGCGGCGAATATGTTCCGGACCGTCAGGTGGGGCTGCACTATCAAATCCACCGGGGCATCGGCGTGCACCATGCCGCCGCCTTGCGCCGCGGCGTACCGTTTCGCGTAGCCATTTTCGTGGGCGGGCCTCCCGCCATGACATTGGCGGCCGTCATGCCCCTGCCCGAAGGCTTGCCCGAGCTCGCGTTCGCCGGCGCCCTGGGCGGCCGCCGGGTTCGGCTCATCCATCAGCCCGGCCAGTTACCCATCGCCGCCGACGCCGATTTCTGCATCACCGGCACCGTCGATCCCGACCGGCAGCTTCCCGAAGGCCCATTCGGCGACCACCTCGGCTATTACAGCCTCGCCCATCCTTTTCCGGTGCTGAACGTCGAACGCGTCACGCACCGGCCGGGAGCGATCTGGCCGTTCACCGTGGTCGGCCGGCCGCCGCAGGAAGACACGTCGTTCGGCCAGATCATTCACGAGCTTACCGGCCCGGTCATTCCCACGGTGGTGCACGGCGTTCACGCCGTCCATGCCGTCGATGCCGCCGGCGTGCATCCCCTGCTCCTGGCCATCGGCAGCGAGCGCTACGTTCCTTATGCCCAGCGCAGAAAACCGCAAGAACTTTTAACCTGCGCCAACGCGCTCTTGGGCCAGGGCCAGCTTTCCCTGGCCAAATTCCTGTGCATCGTGGCCCGCGAGGATGATCCGAGCCTGGACATTCACGACATCGCCGCTTTTTTCCGTCATCTCCTCCAGCGCGTGGACTGGCAAACCGATGTGCATTTCCAAACCAGCACCACGATCGACACCTTGGATTATTCGGGCACGGGTTTGAACGAAGGATCGAAAGTGGTGATCGCGGCCGCCGGCCCGCCGCGGCGCACCTTGCCGGCGGAGTTGCCGGCCGATTTGGTTTTGCCCGAAGAGTTTTCCGACCCAGTGATTTGCTTGCCCGGCGTGTTGGCCATTCAAGGTCCGCGCTTTCGTCCCGAGCCGGGTGGAGAAGTCGAAGCTGCCGCCCAGCGGTTCTGCCAGGCTTTTCGATCCACGGACAGCCTGAATTCGTTTCCCCTGGTGGTGCTGGTGGACGACAGCCAATTTACCGCTGGAAACCTCAACAATTTCTTGTGGGTGACGTTCACGCGATCGAATCCGGCCGCCGACGTGCACGGCATCGGCCCTTTCACCTATCAAAAACATTGGGGCTGTCGCAGTTCCCTGGTCATCGACGCGCGGATCAAACCGCAGCATGCGCCGCCTTTGGAGGAAGACCCGGACGTGAGCCGGCGCGCCGACGCTTTGGCCGGCCCTGGCCGGCCGCTGCATGGCATCTTGTAAATTCCTTAAGCGGATTTGCTGGCAAGGGGTTCAATTTTCGTGATCTCTGGCCAGTCCACTCGTTCGAAATGATCCGCAATCATGGGATCTGGATTGTGCCGTCTGGGGATGCCGACCACCAGGCGCAGTTTAGTCACCAGGATCATCTGCGGATAGTGAATGTCGAAAGAGCGGCCATCGCTGAGGTGGAGCCGAAAAGGTCTAAAAGGAGTTTTCCGGATCCTTTTCAGCATTTTGTCGGGTTGGATCAGAATTTTCATGATTTACTCTTGGGTCCAGATATACTGGCCGCGGCCGAAATTCAGGTAGGACGGGTTTCCTAACCCGTCTTTTGCTTGGACGCGGCACACGTCAGAAGACGGGTTAGGAAACCCGTCCTACATATCAATCTTGCCCGCGTGAAGTATAATGCCTTGATGATAGCAATTTTGGTTGAGAAAATCAGCTCTCTTCTTTTCGCCGCCGTCGAGCGTCGATGAACGATTTGACACACAGGCCCACAAAGGCCCCGCACAATAGGGCCATGAGGATTGAGGCGGTCATGGCCAGGTTCAACTCCCTACCTTCCGCCAAGGCACCAACCACCCTGAAGGCCGGGATGATAAAGCCACACAGGGCGATCACGGCGGCCGTATGCATAGCGTGCATCCGCAGCTTGTCCTTGCGGGCCAGAAAGCCCAGGGCGATCAGGGAAACCCCAAAAAACGACGGAATGAAAATCGTCCAGTGCTTACTTTCCGCTGGAGCCGGAAAATAGGTGCCGAAGCTGAGAAGGATCAACAATATGCCAAATAGAATTGTGATGGGGGCCACGACGGTTCTCCTTGGGCAAAGCCTACCCATTGAAATATGAATTGGTTCGAGCCGTGCCAACCATACGCGCGGGCGATGGCGCGTTGGCGCAGTTAGCCAATTCTGTTTCCGCCGCTTGCGGCTTCGCGCACGATTATTATTGTCTGCGAACGCAAAGCCGCCGGCGGCCAATCGGCAGGTTATTTTGCAGATACTAACCGCCAGGCCAGGGCGGTGTAGCGGCGGGCGGTGTCTTGGCGGCGCACCGCCAGGGACAGGGCTTTGCGGCTGCCCACCAGGACGACCAGTTTTTTGCCGCGCGTGATGGCCGTGTACAGAAGGTTGCGCTGCAACATCAGGTAGTGCTGCGTGTGCAGGGGGATCACCACCGCCGGGTATTCGCTGCCCTGGCTTTTGTGGATGGTCAGGGCGTAAGCCAGGGAAAGCTCGTCGAGCTCGTCGAAATCGTAGACCACCGCCCGGCCGTCGTAATCGACGGTCAGTTCCTGATCGTCGGCCTGGATGGCCTGGACGCGGCCAATGTCGCCGTTGAACACTTCTTTCTGATAGTTGTTGACGGTTTGCAGCACCTTGTCGCCGGGGCGGAAGGTCCAGCCGTGCCGCGACACTTCGTCATCGTCCTGGCGCGGATTGAAAACTTCTTGCAGGCGGAGGTTCAGATTGCGCGTGCCCAGCTCGGAGCGGTTCATCGGGGTTAAAATCTGGACGTCGTTGAGCGGATCGAGATGGAAACGTGCGGGAATGCGGTCGCGTACCAGGGCGATGAGACGATCGAGAATGGCAGGCGGGGATTCTGCTTCGATGACATAGAAATCGCCGGGGTGGTCCGCCGTGGCTGATTCGGGCAGCTCGCCGCAAAGGACCCGGTGGGCGGCGCGGACGATGCCGCTCTCCTTGGCCTGGCGAAAGATTTCCGTCAAGCGCACGACCGGAATCACGCCCGCGGCGATGAGGTCGGATAACACCGTGCCCGGACCGACGGAAGGCAACTGATCGACGTCGCCGACCAACACCACGCAGGCGCCCGGCGGCACCGCCCGCAGCAAGTGGTTCATCAGGCCGGCGTCCACCATGGAGGTTTCATCGACGATGAGCAGATCGAGCTCGAGGAGGTGATCCCGATCGCGTTTGCAGCGGCCGCTGGCCCCCTCGAATTCCAGGAGGCGGTGAATGGTGCGGGTCGCGCGGCCGGTGGTCTCGGCCAGGCGTTTGGCGGCCCGGCCGGTGGGAGCGCACAGCGCGCAGCGGAGTTTCTTGGCGGCGAAGATTTCCAGGATGGCCCGCACGAGCGTGGTCTTGCCGACGCCCGGTCCGCCGGTGATGACCAGCACTTTGTGGGTGGTTGCCTGGAGCAGGGCCTCGCGTTGCTGGGCGGCAAGAGTCAGGCCGATCTTCTTCTCGACCCAGCCCAGGGCGGCGGCGAAATCAATGGCCGGCAAAGGATGACTGCCGGCTTGCAGTGCCGTCAGGGCCTGGGCCACGCCGGTTTCCGCAAAGTACAGGGACCGCAGATACAGCCACGCCTGGGCCGCTTGCGGCTTCGCAGAATCAGCGGATTCCCATTTTTCCCGGATGATTTCTCTCTCGGCGATCTGGAACTCCACCGCCTCGCCAATCACCGCCGGGGAAATGCCGGTGAGGGTCCGCGTGCGCTCGACCACGTCGGATTCGGGGTAGCCGCAATGGCCTTCCTGGCTGAGCTCGTGCAGCACGAAGCGGAGGGCGGCGCGGGCGCGCAGGGGTGAACCGCGATCGATGCCTAGCTTTCCCGCCAGCTCGTCCGCCGTTTGAAAGCCGATGCCCCAGATGTCGCTCGCCAGGCGGTATGGATTTTCCCGGACCTTGTCGATGGCCTGGTCGCCATAGGTCTTGTAGATGCGCACGGCCCGGCCGATGCCCAGACCGTGGGATTGCAGAAAAACCATGAGGTCGCGAACGGCTTTTTGCTGCCGCCAGCTTGCACGGATTTCCTGGATGCGTTGCGGACCGATGCCCTTGACTTCTTTGAGGAACGTCGGGCTTTCATCGATGACCGCCAGCGTGCGGTCGCCGAAGACCTGGACAATCCTGCGGGCGAAATGCGGGCCGATGCCCTTGACCAGTCCGGAGCCGAGGAATTTCTCGATGCCTTCCTTGGTATGCGGCGGCGTGGTCCGCAATTGGTCCGCTTTGAACTGCGGCCCGTGCTCGGGATCCTGCACCCATGCGCCCGCCGCTTCGAGGTACTCGCCCGCCACGGCCCGCGGCACCTGGCCCACCACTGTGACCAGGCCGCGCTGCCCCTGGGCCGTGACGCGCAGCACCACAAAGCCGTTCTCCGGATTGTGGAAAGTGACCTTGTCGATGACGCCGGACAGGGTTTCGCTCATGACGATGGCATTGTATGGGTGATTGGAAAGTGGTAAATGTTGGCCGTGTCTGCCCGTTGACGGTTCTGTATTCACCTTTCGCACCGTGCTGCCCTCCCCGAATCACAAAGCTTTGAGATTTTCTATTGCCGACGTGTCACTTTTCTGTCTTACTCACCGGTATACCTGAGGGTGGAGACCTTTCACACGTGTCACGGACTTGCCGATGGAAGCCGATTCCTCGCCTGCTGGTTCGTTGGGAGAGATGGCGGCCTTGGGCCGGCTTCTTGATGAGCATCGAGCCCGGCTGCTGACCATGCTGCAGCGGCGCATCGATCCTCGACTGCGCGCTCGCGTCGATCCGGAAGAGATCCTCAACGACGTGTTCTTCCTGGCCAGGCGGCGTTATGCCGATTTCCAGAGCCGAGCGAACATGACGCCCTACGCCTGGCTCTACCGTCTGGCGCTCGATTGTCTGATCGAGGCCTGGCGGCGGCAGTGCGCCCGCGGGGTGGAAACCGACCTGCCCATGCCGGAGGAGTCCGCCGTCGCGCTTGGCCGCGGATTGATCGACCCCGCAACCTCTCCCAGCAAGGCCCTGGCCCGCGACGAGCTGCGCCAGGGCGTGCAGCAGTGCCTCGACCTGCTCAAACGCGAGGACCGGGACATTCTTTGGATGCGCCATCATGATGAGCTGACGTTCGCGGAAGCCGGGGCGGTGCTCGAGGTCAGCGCCAACACCGCCGCCCAGCGCTACGTGCGGGCCCTAGGGCGCATGCGGAAACTGTGGCAGCAATTCTTCGACGATACAGGGAGCGACCCATGAGCCTGCCGACTGCGACGCCCGATCACGTGCACGAATTCCTCGCCCGGTTTATGCTGGAGTGGGAAGCGGCGGCCGACGCGGCGGCCAAGGCGGCCGTCCTCGCCAGGTACCGGGCGGCTCACCCCGAAATGGCCGAGGAGTTAACCCGGGCGACCACGTTCGCCGGTATGCTCGACCAGAGCCGCCCGCAACCGGCCCAACCGCTGCCCGCGCGGATCGGGGAATTCGAGATCCGCCGCCGCATCCACGTAAGTATGGATGAAGTTTATGAGGCGTGGCAGCCCAGTCTGCGGCGACGCGTGGCCGTCAAAACGATCCGTCATGGCCGTAGTTCCCCCAAGGCGCGCGAGCGCTTCTTGCGCCAACAGCTGGTCCTCGCCGAGCTGCATCAGACGCACATCGTGCCCATCTTCGGGGCCGGCGAGGAAGGTTCGCTGCAATACTTCGTCATGCCTTTCATCGACGGCGCTCCTTTGAGCACCGTCGTGCGGGCGGCGAAAGAACTGGCGACGCTGGCACCGAACAACACTACCCCTCCCCTGGCCCAACTCGCCGAGCGTGTCGCCCACAAGAAGCCGGAGGAATCCCAGGCCGCCGGGCACGCGCCGCCGGCCAGTCTTGATAAGGCATCTTCGCAGAAGGTCCAGAAGACCCGCGAGGATTTGAAACTCTCGCAGGCGTATTTCCTTTCGGTGGCGCAGGTCCTGGCGGACGCCGCCGACGCGCTACAGCACGCCCACGCCGCCGGCATTTTGCATCGCGACTTGAAGCCGTCGAATCTCATGGTCGATCGCGACGGCCATTGTTGGATCATCGATTTCGGTCTCGCCGGTTACCTGGCCCGAAGTAATGGCGACCCGGCCCCGAGCCACGAGCATATCCCCCCGGAAAGGCCAGGCCTGGCCGAGACGGCTTCGTTGACGCCCGACGGCCATCATTTGCTCCGCCGGCCCGTCACCATGAGCGACATCATGGGCACCCCGCATTACATGGCCCCCGAGCAGTGGGACGGTCATGCGGACGCCCGCAGCGACCTCTGGAGCCTGGGCGCCACCCTCTACGAGCTGCTGACGCTGCAACGGCCGTTTGACGGCGAAACGGCGGGTGAGATTCGAAAACGCGTGCAGAACGAAGAACCGCCGCGGCCGCGAACGCTGGTCCCAAGCGTTCCCCCGGACCTGGAGGCCATTGCCCTCAAAGCCATGAAAAAGAAGCCCGAAGAGCGCTACCGCTCCACCGCGGCGCTGGCGGACGATCTGCGACGCTGGCTGGCCGGCTACCCAGCCAAGGCCCATCCGGCGTGGCGGCCGCGATCGGTGCTTGCGTGGGCCCGTCACCACCTCGGCGGGGCGGCCGCCATCATCACCACGGTCGCGCTCGTGATGGTGGCGCTTCTCTATTTGAACGTCGCGGCTGAGTCCGCGCGAAAGTCGGCGAAAGCTGCCGAAGCGGAGGCCGAGCGTGAAAAGATCAACGCCCTCCTCAGCCAGGAGAACCTGGATCGCTTGCGGCAAGGCCAAACGCAGAAGGGATGGTCGAAAAAGGCCTGGCAACTCGTGGAGAAACTCGCCTCGTTCAAGGACGAGACGGTAAGTAGCAGTGTGCGTGTTTTGGCCGCCGTCAGCCTTATCGGCCTCGACTGCAGCGTCGGAAAGGACTTCGACGAAGGCGCCTCGTCCGTCGCCTTTGACCGATCCGGCAAGCGGCTGCTCTTGGGCGGTTACCCCACGAGCGCGTATCTCGATGGAGTGAACAAGAGGGAGAACAAAGGGCGTCCGGCACGCATGTGGACGGAAAGCACAGGCGAGGTCAGCGCTTCCAACCTCTTTGGCGAAGGGCCGGTGAGCTTCGATCCCCAGGACAACCCTCTGATCTTGCTTGCCGATCCGAAAAACCCGCGCACCCTGCGGCTGTGGAACGTGACCGACGAGAAAGCGCTCAAGGAGTTTCGCCTGCCGATGAAAGACCAGGTGAAATCCGAACAACTCGTGCTCGCGTTGGCGGCTAACGCAGCCACCGCGGCGGTCGCCGTCAGGCCGGCCGAGGCAGGACAAAAGTCCTTGATCTTCGCCTGGGACACCGCCTCGGGCAAGCTGCTCCAGGAAATCAAGAAGCCCAAAGTGTCCGCCCTGGCCCTCTCTCCCGATGGAAAGTATCTGGCCATCGGCGAGGACAACGGAGAAGTCACTGTTTGGGTCATGGACCAGGCGAAACCGCAGACCACCTTCAAACCGGGTCGCTTGCGCATCACC
>CAZFGM010000216.1:0-10326 GCA_964518515.1 uncultured Alcaligenaceae bacterium
GGGCCTGAAAACCGGGAATCCGACATCAAACCTGCAAAAAGCGCAATGGTATTGAATGCAACATGAAAGGTATCGGGTTACGTCCGTGATGTTTTCAACAATCCTTGTGGGTCCAGAAGAATCGCGGACGACCTGTTACGCCAGATCCAATTGGTTTACAAGACACAAAGGGAGGCAGCAACTGGACCAGGGCATGATGGGATTGACGGTCCTGGAACAGAAGGAACTGGCCCGCTTGTTGAACAAGATGACGACCGCCCATGCCCCATCCGACCAATCTTTCCCAATTCTGGGTTGAGAAAACCAAGGCGGGTTCCCCAGGGCCTGCGGAAGGATATCTATTGTCATGCAGCGCAGCGACCGTTACAAGGACATTCAACTGACCCAGCTTCGCGGCTTTTGCCTGGCGGCGGCCCAGGGCAATTTCACCACGGCAGCCCGAGAGCTGGGGTTATCGGTAGCCACGGTGTGGGAGCAGGTTCGCGCCCTGGAGCGCAAGCTGGGCGCCGCGCTCCTGCGCAGGCATGGGCATGTGGTGGAGGTGACACCGGAAGGGCGTTTGCTCCTCGAGCTCATTCAGCCCAGCGTCGGCACGCTGGAATCCCTGGAAACTCTGTTTGCCTCACGCCGGACCGAGATGCCGCAGCTGTTGACCGTGGCCTCCACTCCTTATTACGTCTCTTGCCATCTGGTCAGACCCGTCGAGGAATTCACCTCCACCAATCCGTCGGTCCGGCTGAACCTGATCGCCGATCCGTTCTCCGACGAGATGATTCGCCGGGTCGAGCGCGGCCAGGCCGAGCTGGGCCTGGTCGCCTATAGCCGCGAGGGACCGCGCAGCTCCGCGCTGGAGTACGAGGACCTGTTTGAGCTGCAACTCATGCTGATGACGTCGCTGCGCCATCCCCTGGCTACGAAGAAACGAGTGACGGCGTTCGACCTGGTCCGCTACCCCATGATCCGAGCGCACAAGGGGAGTTTCAGCCGCAAGGCGCTGGACCGCATTTTGCAAGGTCACCACCTGGACGGACAGGTTCAGGCCGTGATGGAAAACAACATCGTGGACATTGTTCGCAAGTATGTCGCCGCCGGGATCGGCATCGCGCTGTTGTACGTGGGCGGCGAGGGGGAGAAATCGCCGCCGGGCGTGCGGCAGCGCCTCTTCGACCCGCAGTTCGAACGCCTCCCGGTTGCCCTCATCGTGCGGAAGGAAGGTTTTCTTTCGAAACCGGCGCAGGAGTTTCGCCGCATCCTGCAGCGCTTTCTGTCCTCAAAGAGCGGTTCCGCGCGGTTCTAGTGCTTTTGACCCGGTCGGATGGCCTTTTGCAGTGGTCAGATTCGCGCCGTTGCCACCGTGCATTATGATCAGGCGTGTTTTTTGATGGCCAGAACGGCTGCCCGTGCGAACGCCTAACCCACCAGCCATCCCCCCAAGCTGGTCTTCGCAACAAGATTCTTGGAGGAATCACCCCATGTGCACGTTGATTTCGACCCGCGGTGGGTGGTACACTCTCGTCGGCCTGGTGTTCTTCCTGGGCACCTTTCCTGCCAGTGGCGGGCCAGTAAGCCTGCCGGATGGCAATCGAATCGAAAAGGTGGATTTCGAGCGTCACGTGCAGGGCTTGCTGGGCCGGCTCGGCTGCAATGCCGGCGCCTGTCACGGCTCGTTTCAGGGCAAGGGGGGGTTGTATCTGAGCCTGTTTGGATACTCGCCGGAAAAGGATTACGTTTCCTTCACCCGTGACGGACTCGGCCGTCGCATCAGCACGAGCAATCCCGATGAAAGCCTGTTTCTCCTCAAAGCCACGGGCCAGGTATCTCACGGCGGCGGCATGCGCCTGAGTAAAGGGTCCTGGCAGTACCACGTGATCCGCGAATGGATCGCTGCTGGCGCGCCGTGGGAGGAGGGCTCGGGCAATGTCCAACGGATGGAAGTCTTCCCCAAGGAGCATTTGCTCACCAAGCCCGGCGAGAGCGGCCGCTTCAAGGTCGTGGTCGAATTCGCCGACGGCTCAAAGGAAGACATGACCTACTTCTGCGAGTTCCGGGTGAACGACGATTTTGTCGCCGAGCTGGGAAGCGCGGCCGGCGCGGTCAAGAGTGTTCGCCCCGGCCACAGCGCCGTGGTGATCTCCTATCGCGGCAACATCCTGGCGCCGCAGGTTCTCGTCAAGGTGCCGCCAGCGCCGGGCTTTGTTTATCCGCAGGTGCCACAGGTCAACTACATCGACCGGGAGGTCTTTGCCAAGCTAAAGAAGCTGAACATCGTACCCTCCGCTCTATCTGGCGATGCCGAATTCCTGCGCCGCGTGACCATCGACACGATCGGTCAAGTGCCGGCGCCGGAAGAGGTTCGCGCCTTCCTGGCGGACAAGGATCCCGGCAAGCGAGCCAAGAAGATCGATGCCCTGCTGAAACATCCCTTGCACGCGGCCTTGTGGGCGACCAAGTTTTCCGATATCACCGGCAACAACATGGACGCCATGGAACAGCCGGTGCAGACCCGGCCCAAGCGCGCCAAGATGTGGCACGACTGGTTCCGCAAGCGCCTGGCCGACAACATGCCCTACGATGAAATCGTCAAGGGGGTCCTCTGCGCCACCAGTCGGGACGGACTACCGGTGGCGGAATGGGCCCAGCAGGCGGTGAGCCTGGAGCTGTCCCTTCTCAAGGGCTTCGACAGCGACTACGCCAAGCGTGCCAGCCTCGACCTGTTCTGGCGGCGCACGCCGTTCACCCGCGAGCAGATGGCGGAACGAACCGCGGCCGCCTTTCTGGGTATTCGCCTCGAGTGCGCCCAGTGCCATAAACATCCGTTCGATCGCTGGACCCAGGATGACTATCACGCCTACGCCAATATCTTCACGCAAGTCCGCTTCGGTCCTTCTCCCGAAGGGCAAGCGGTCTGGAACAAGATCCTTGCCGCGCGCAAAAAAGAGCTGGCCGAGGCCCTGGCGGTGGTTGATCGTCAGTTCGCGGATCGCAAGAAGGCCATCACCGATCCGATCGACAAGCAGCATGCCGAAGGCAGAAAGGCGGCCGAGGAGAAGATTGAAAAGGATGTTCTCGAAAGGCGCAAGGCGGGTGAGGCCAAGCTTCCCAGCGATCCCGACAAGCGCCGTTTGGCTGTGGCGAAGCTTGAGAAGGATCTCGCCAACTTCAAGAAGAGCGCCCTGGCCGCCTACGAAAAGCAAAATGTGGCCCGCAAGAATACTGCCCTGGCGGCGATCAACAAGGAGATCGCGGCCGCCAAGGCCATTGTCCAGGCCAAGTATCCCCTGCCCGCGCCGCAACTGCGCGAGGTCTCGATCGGCGGCGGACCCCCGCCCAAGACGCCCGCCTATCCGAAACTGCCTCCCAAGGCTTTGGGCGGCCCGCAGATCCAACCGGGCGGCGACAATCGCGTTGCCCTCTTTGCCTGGATGGCCAGCGTCGATAACCCCTTCTTCGCCCGCAGTTTCGTCAACCGTGTGTGGGCCCACTATTTCGGCACCGGTCTGGTCGAGCCGGTGGACAACTTCTCGGTGGCTAACCCGCCTTCCAATGAACAACTTCTGGACGCCTTGGCCAAGGAGTTCGTGGAGCACAAGTACGACATTCGCCATCTGGAGCGGACGATCTTGCTGTCGCGAACCTATCAGTTGTCGGCCATGCCGAATGAGACCAACAAGCAGGACAAGAGCCTGTATTCGCGCAGCTATCCGCGGCGCATGATGGCCGAGGTAGTGGTGGATGTACTTAATTCCGCACTAGGGGTGAACGAGAACTTCGGTGCCGAGGTGCCTGCGGGCATCAAGGCCATCGAGGTGGCGCCCAACCGTTTGCCGCAGAGCCAGAACCTGGCGAATATCTTCCGCCTGTTCGGCCGGCCGCCGCGAACGGCCAGCTGCGATTGCGAGCGGGCCTCCGAACCGGCCCTGCCGCAAACGCTCTATCTGATGACCGACCCGGCTTTGTTGGCCAAGATCACCAGTGGCCGCCTCAAGGAACTCCTGGCCAGCCAGAAAACCAACGAGGAAATCGTGGAAGAACTCTTCCTCGCCACGCTGTCGCGCTGGCCGACGCCCCGCGAGAAACAGCGGTTGGTCGAGCATGTGCAGAGCAGACCGAACCGGCAAGCCGGCTTCGTGGACGTAGTGTGGGCGTTGATCAACGCGCGCGAGTTCATCTTGAACCATTGATTTTCGACTTCCCTCTCCACCTCCAAAGGGACAAGGGAAGAACGTGAAGACATAAGGGACCTCTGTTTGCCTCGGCAGGGGGATACCTTTGGGGGGCTTTCGGGGCGAAAAAAGGAGCTAACCAATGACGCAGCAATTTCCGTCAGACTGCGAGGGTTTTTACCGTCGCGACGTACTCAAGATTGGCGCCGCCGGGTTGCTCGGGTTGACGCTGGCCGATGTCCTGCGGCTGGAAGCGCAGGCCGCGCCGAACAGCCGGGCGCGGGCCAGGGCCCGAGGCGTTATCCTCGTCTGGCTCGGCGGTGGTCCGGCCACCATCGACATGTGGGACCTGAAACCTGGCCAGCCGACCGGCGGGGAGTTCAGGCCCATCGACACGCGCGCCCGCGGTGTCCAGATTTGCGAGCACCTGCCGCGCATGGCCCAGGTCATGGACAAGTGCGCCTTGGTCCGCTCGCTGGCGCACACGATTCCCGATCACGGCCGCGCCACAGGCTGGATGATGACGGGCAACAAGCCGACGCCGGCCGTGCAGTATCCGTCGCTGGGTTCCTTGGCGGCGCGGCTGCTGCCGCCCGAGCCGGGCGTGCCGCCCTACGTTACCTTCGGCCGCGCCGGTCCGGGGAACGCCGGCTATCTGGGTCCCGCTTACAACCCCTTCGAGGTCGAGGGCAACCCGGGCAACGGCCAGGGCCGGGGCAACGGCAACGGGCCACTCCGCGTCCGCGGCGTCTCCCTGCCGAATGGGTTCTCGCTCACCGACCTGGAGGATCGCAACAGGCTGCGGGAAGAGATTGATGCCGGCTTTCGCGCCTTCGATCAATCGGATGCGGGGGCGGGGATCGACCGGTTCCAGCAGCAGGCCCTCGACATCCTGCGCGACAACAAGACGCAGCGCGCCTTCGACCTGGCCAGCGAGCCGCAGGCCCAGCGCAGCCGCTACGGCACGGATAACTTCGGCCAGGGAGCGCTGATCGCCCGCCGGCTGATCCAGGCTGGGGTGCGCTTCGTGACCATCACCCTCGGCGGTTGGGACACGCACGCCCAGAACTTCAACAATCTCCGCCAGCGTCTGCTGCCGAACCTGGACCGCGTCCTGTCCGCCCTGATCGAGGACCTGGCCGACAAGCGCTTGCTGCAAAATACCATCGTCTATTGTGCGGGCGAGTTCAACCGCACGCCGACGATCAACCGCAACGCCGGCCGCGATCACTGGGCCCGGTCCATGGCGGTGCTCCTGGCCGGCGGCGGCATCAAGCCGGGCTATGCCCACGGCACCACCGATGCCCGCGGCATGGCACCGGCCAACGAACCGTGCACCCCCGACGACGTCGCCGCCACCGTCTTCCACTGCCTGGGAATCGACGGCTACCACGAACTGATGACCCCCTCCGGCCGGCCCATGAACCTGTTCCGCGAGGGCAAGCTCATCGAACGACTGGTTGGCTAGCGCTTTGGAAAACCCCTTTCCTCATCCCCGGAGGAAGGCAAGCGGTGGGCAATCGCCCGCCGCTTGCCTTTTCATGCATCCGGAAGACAAAACGTAAAGCCGCAAGCCACCGTCGGTATGCTGGCAACTTCCTCCTTGGAATGAAGGACGGTTCCATGAACGATACGCGCTTCTTCGCTTCCCTGATGCTCGCGGCGATCACCTGGTAATGAAGAGGAATAAAGATTTCGCGGGGGTTTAAGAAATGAGTTGTTCTCGTTGGCTTTGTTTGACAATCCTGAGCTTCGCCACCATCTCCGGGTCCCTTGGAGCCGACCGGCCCAAGGGCAAGGACAGGCCGGAACTTGAAATCCGCATCCTCTTCGACAATACCTCGGCCCGCAAAGACCTGCTGCGGTCGTGGGGATTCTCCGCCCTGGTCGATTTTCGCGGCCGGCGGATGTTGTTTGATTCCGGCAGCGATCCAATTCTGCTTCTGGAACACATGCACAAGATGCACATCGATCCCAAGTCGATCGAGGCGGCTGTGATCTCGCACCAGCATGGCGACCATCGCCGCGGCATCTACTGGGTGTTCGAGAAGAACCCGGCCATGACGGTGCACTTCCTCGATTCGTTTCCCGAGGAAGCATTTCGTGACGCGGCCATCGTCAAGATGAAGCCGAATCGCGTGAAGGGCCCGTTCGAGGTGATGCCGGGCGTGTACTCGACCGGCCCGATCGCTGGCTTGCCGCCCGAGCAGGCTCTGCTGATTGAGTCCTCGCAAGGCCTGGTCATGCTGGTCGGCTGCTCGCATCCCGGCATTGTCAAGATGGTGGAGACAGCGCAAAAGCAAAGGCGGAAGGTCTCCATTCGGCTGCTCCTCGGAGGATTCCATCTTCTGAAGACCGCGCCGGAGGAAATCCGCAAGATCGTTAATCGGCTGGATGAGTTGAAGGTCAAAGTAGTCGTTCCGGCCCACTGCACGGGAGACCTGGCCACGGAGATGTTTCAATCGCTTTACGGCAAGCAATGCTCCGCCGGCGCGGGACGATGGATCGTCATGCAAGACAAACGTCTGGAGTTTCGCACCTTGCCCATCAAGTAGAGAATTGGAATCGCGCCCATTCCTGGAGAACGGGACCTATGACGAGGATCAGGACCTGCGTGCTATTGTTCGGCGGCTTGACGGTTTCCGAGCAGAAGGCGCTGGCCCGCCTGTTGCACAAGGTGATTCTGCCCCATTGCCAAGGAACTCCTTTTACACGGGCTTCGTCAATCAGTTAAATAGATAGTTAATGATGCAAAGACTTTTTCTGTTGTCTGACCCGCCTTCCGCACCCCTGACCGCCCGTTTAGTCTCTTTTTTTCCAACTTCTCCGCACGGCGCGGAGAAGATTTTGGTTTCATGCTGCTTGAGTGTAGTCCTCACGCTCCGCGTGAGGATTCTCGTCACGCGGAGCGTGACGACTACACTTGCGGCTCAGCCGCGTTAGGAGACTCTCCCATGTTCAAACTCCGTTTGACCGTCCTCCTTCTTCTCACCTTCTCCGCAGGTCCCGCGACCGCGGCGACCTTGTACGTGCCCAAGGATTTCAAGACCATCCAGGCCGCCCTGGCTGCGGCCCGGACCGGCGACACGGTGCTGGTCGAGGCCGGCACCTACGCCGAGCGCGTCGTTCTCAAGGCCGGCGTTACCCTCAAGAGCGCTGGCGACGATTCGCCCGGCAAGCAAGGGTTGAAACGGGCCGAGGCCACGATCATCGATGGCGGCGGCGCCCAGGCCAAGAACCCCGCGGTGGTCTTGGCCGAGGGCGCCATGCTGGACGGGTTCACCATCACCAAGGTTGGCCTTTTCGATCAAAAAGAATACGACCTGCACTACGCTACTCACGGCGAGCTGCTGCCGGATGAACGCGGCGCCGTGGGGGTGAAGGATAGCTTTCCGGCCCTGGGCATCCCCGGCGTCACCGCCGTGGTGAAGTTCTGCATCGTCCACGACAATGGCCGGGCCGGCATCGGCTGCCTGGGCAAAGGCAACACGTCATCGATCTACAAGAACATCGTCTATCGCAACATGGGCGGCGGCATCGGCATCGCCAACGGCGCCGCCCCCACCGTGGAAGAAAACAAGTGCTTCCACAATCTCCGCGGCGGCATCGGCAACCGCGCTTCCAGGGCTACCATCCTGAACAACGAGAGCTTCGACAACGTCCGGGCCGGCATCGGCATTCGCGAAGGGGCCACTCCCATCGTGCGCGGCAACAAATGCTACAAGAACCGCCGCGCCGGCATCGGCGTCCGCATGAATGGCACTAACCCGATCCTCGAGGACAACGATTGCTATGAGAACGAAATGGCGGGCATCGGCAACCGCGATGGCGCCGCGCCCATTATCCGTCACAATCGCTGCTACAAGAATCAGATGGCCGGCATCGGTTCGCGGGACGGCGCCCGCGGTGTGATCGAGAGCAACGCCTGTTACGCGAACGAGATGGCCGGCATCGGCGCCCGCGACGGCGCGGGGCCCACCATCCGCTTCAATAAGTGCTACCAGAACAAGATGGCCGGCATCGGCTGCCGCGACGGCGCCCGGCCCATCATCGAGAGCAACGAGTGCTATGAGAATGAGATGGCCGGCATCGGCGCCCGCGACGGCGCGGCCCCCACCATTCGCAAGAACCGCTGCTACAAAAACGAGATGGCCGGCATCGGCTGCCGTCTGGGGGCCCGGCCCCTCATCACGGATAACGACTGCTACGAGAACAAGCTGGCCGGCATCGGCTCGCGCGAAGGAGCCATGCCCATCATTCAAGGAAACCGCTGCTACAAGAACGAAATGGCGGGCATCGGCAGTCGCCTGGGGGCTTTTTGCCTGATCGAAGGAAACGAATGCAAACAGAACAAGCTGGCCGGAATAGGCGCTCGCCACAAGGCCACCGTGCTGCTCTTGCACAACAAGTGTCTGGAAAACGGCAAGGTCGCCATCGGCCTGCGCCACGGCGCCAGCGCTTACGTCATGGACAATGAGCTGGTTCGCACCGGCGGCATGCCTCCCATGATCGCGGTCCGCGAAGGCTCGACGGCCCTGATCGCTGGCAACACCATTCGCGGCGGCGGCGTGGCCGGCATTCTCGTCGATGGCACGGCACACCTCCGCGGCAACCGCATGCAGGGCAACCCCGGAAAGAGCGGCGCGGCGGTCTGGGCCCTGGCCAAATCCAGCATCACCATCATCGGCAACAACGTCGATGGCTACCGCAATCTCATCAACAACACCGGCTGCAAGATCACCGTCGGCGACAACCTCGTCCGCAATTTCCAGGGCACGGCCATCACCATCAAGAATCCCCTGGAGCCGGCGCTGGTGTTCGGCAACGTCGGCATTTCCAAGAACCCCAAGGACAAGGTCTTGACCGTGGACGGTCCGCGGGCCAAGCTGACGGACAGCGTTCTCAAAGAACTCGGCGCGAAAGACGATCTGCGCACCGGCGACGAGAAGTTCTGGGCCCTGCTCAAGAAACAGACCCAGATCCCGCAAAGGACGGGCCGGCAGGTGGTACACGAAGGGGTGTGGAAGCTGGTGGTCTTTCATGACAAGGCCACCACCTACAAGTTGTTCCAGATCAAAGCGGACCCGCAAGAACTGAAGGACCTGGCGGGCCAGCTGGAACACATCGTCTTTCGCCTGCGTGGCCGGTTGGAACGGCAGGAAGCGATCGAGTTCAAGGCCCTGATGCGCAAGGAAGAGTCGGGGAAATGAGAAAGCAGGGGCCGGGAATCAGGAGTTCCCTTTTCGTGGAGTACAAGAACCTGCGGTTTCCTTTGCGGCGGCCTTCCAGGGCCTTCCTTGATTATCACGTCTTGGCCTCGGGTTGCCAGGCTAAATGCCGTTATTCTCCCCACCGGTCTTCCCCGGAAAAGACCTTTTTCGGAAAAAAGGTTTTGAACCGGCCGGCAACCTTTGTTAAAAATAGATAAAATAGCCGTCTTCCTATGGGGGAGAATATCTCCCCTTGGTTTGTATTCCCACCCTGGTTTGGAGCTATTTTCATGAATCCCCAACGCTGTCCCGCCTCCTCCTTTCGTTTCCTTAGACTAATCCCCATGATCCTGGCTATCCTGGCGCTGGGATTGGCCACGGCCACGGCCGACGCTCCCAAAGAAGCCGCGGAAGTTAAAGCCGGATTTCCGATGGTCTTTGCGAAGCCGGTGCCGGAAAACCCCAGGGACTTGCAGGAGATTCAGAAACATGTTCAGGCCCTGGTGAAAAAGCTGCGTCCGGCGACGGTGGGCGTGCGCATCGGCGCCGCCCAGGGCAGCGGCGTCATCGTCAGCAAGGACGGCTACGTGCTGACGGCCGGCCACGTGTCCGGGAAGGCCGGCCGGGACGCCGTCCTCCTTCTGGCCGATGGCCGCAAACTCAAAGGTAAAACCCTCGGCCGCAACGGCGGCATCGACAGCGGCTTGATCCAAATAACGGAAAAAGGCGACTATCCCTTCATCGACATGGGCAAATCCGGCGAGCTGAAAAAAGGCGATTGGTGCCTGGCCATCGGCCATCCCGGCGGGGTCAAGCCCGGCCGCGCTCCGGTCGTCCGCCTGGGCCGCGTGCTCGACAGCACCAACAAACTGATCCGCACCGAATGCACGCTCGTCGGCGGTGATTCGGGCGGACCGCTGTTCGACATGCACGGCAAGGTCATCGGCATCCAT